>NZ_JBHVBL010000038.1:0-46097 GCF_042668165.1 Arthrobacter sp. NPDC057388 | reverse complement strand
AGCTGACGCTGGCCGGGCCTTCCTGGCGTTTCGCGGCCCCTTGCGGCGGGGCTGCCGGGGCTAGCGCCGGGCGCGAATGGCCTGCAGCCGAAGGCTCTTCGCTGCACCGTCGGACAGCCGCCCGGCAGCCAGGCGGTGGAAGTACAGGACCGCGACGGCGGCCGTCACGATGCCGCCGAGGTTCACCAGCAGCTGCAGCGCAGAACTGGCAGCCTTGCTGAATTCGCCAAGGACCAGGGCAACGGCAACGAAACCAGCCGCGGGCACGGTGGTCACCGAAATAAAGACGCCGATGAGGGCGGCCGAGCGTCCGCTGATCACTGACAGCATCCCGGCAGCGCCGGCCAGGACTGCCACTACCAGCGAGAAGGGGCCCGGGTGGTAAATGAACTCGGCAGCCGAGGCGCGGTCCAGCACGTCCCGCGGGAACAGGCCCGCGGGCAGCGCGAGCCAGGTGATCAGCGCGGTGGTGAGCATCGCCGTCGGAAATCCCAAACCCAGCGCAAGTGCCGCCCGGCCGCCGAGCTTCCAGTTTCCTCGCACCACGGCCACGGCCAGCGCCGCAAGCGGCCCGAATTCGGGTCCCACCGCCATGGCGCCGACGATGGCGATGGTCGAGTCGGTGACGATGCCGATGGCCGCGAGCAGGGTGGCCAGCACAAGGAACGACAGGAAGGTCCAGCTGAGCCGGGACTCCTCGCCGGTCTGCCGCGAGACCTCCTCCCAGATGACCGTGTCCGCGCCTTCCCCCGGCGCGGTCTCCTCGGCTCTGTCAGCCCTGTCGGAGAGGACAAACTCCGGAGCGGACACGGCAATGGACCCGAGACTTTCGATCTTCAGGACATGGAGCTTTTCCAGCACTTCCTCAACCGATTCCCGGGCGACATAAGCCACCACGACATCCCCCTTGGGAAGAACCGACGCGCCGGTGTGCACAGCGACCTCAGCCGTGCCGGCCTGCTGCTGGCAGAGGTCAGCCACCAGGGCCGTCAGTTCGGCAGGGACGCAAATCCGCATCTGCACGATCACCGGACACTCCCATCGCCACGCCGTAACTCCTGTGAGGCAGACTCTACAGTGCCCAAAAACCCCTTGGCATGCCCAAAAACCAGGGTTCTGACGGGCCGAGACGCCAGTCACACCCGGCGCGTTTGATTCGTCTGGAATGTCACGAATCGGTAACATGGGTACTTTGTGCTGCCGTTTGAGGGGTTATCTGTGCCAGAAGCGAGATCGACGGACCCGAAGAGAAGCGTGACGTCCGAGGCGCCGGCGGGAAATTCCGACCTTGGGCAAAACGTCGCGCCGCGGGCTGCACGGCTCAAGGCAAAGCAGGGCTACCGTCCCGAGGTGCAGGGCCTCCGTGCCCTGGCCGTGCTCATGGTTGTCACCTACCACGTGTGGCTGGGCCGTGTTTCCGGCGGCGTGGACATCTTCCTGCTGATCTCGGCGTTCCTGCTGACCCTGTCCTTCGTCCGCAAGGTGGAGAAGGGCACGCCGCTGCGCCTCGTGACCCACTGGCTGCACCTCTTCAAGCGCCTGCTCCCGGCGGCCGTCGTCGTGATCCTGGGCGTGCTGGCCGGAACGTGGCTGGTCCTGCCGCAGAGCCGTTGGCCGGACCTCCTCAATGAGGCCTGGGCGTCCCTTCTCTATGGACAGAACTGGCTGCTGGCCAACACGGCGGTGGATTACTACGCGCAGGACCACTCCGGGGCCAGCCCCCTCCAGCACTTCTGGTCGCTGTCCATCCAGGGCCAGGTCTTTATTCTCTGGCCGCTCATCTTCGCCGGCTCCGCACTGGTGTGGCGGCTCCTGCGGCGCCGCCGGGACGTCAGCTACCGGTCCGTCCTGATGGTTGCCTTCGGCGCCATTTTCATCGCATCGCTGGTGTTCTCGGTCGACCAGACAGCCAGCAACCAGGCCTATGCCTACTTCGACACCCGGACCCGGCTGTGGGAGTTCGCGCTGGGATCGCTGCTTGCGCTGGCGCTGCCTTACCTCAAACCGGGCAAGGCGCTGCGTGTGGTGCTTGGCTGGGCCGGGCTCGCTGCCATGATTTCCTGCGGCCTGCTGCTTACCGTTGACCGCTCCTTCCCGGGCTTCATTGCGCTGTGGCCCACCCTGGCCGCGGCCGCCATCATCGTCGCAGGGCAAAGCGGCAGCCGGTTCGGTGTGGACCGGATCCTGAGCTCCAAACCGCTGGTGGCCCTGGGGGACAACTCCTATGCCCTGTACCTGTGGCACTGGCCCATCCTCGTCCTGTCGCTGGCGGCCACCGGCATTGCGGCGCCCAATCTGTTCCAGGGCCTGGTGATCGTGGGCTGTTCGGTGGTGCTGGCCGTGCTCACCACCCGGTTCGTCGAAAAGCCCCTGCGCGAATGGCACTGGCCGCAGCTGCGGGCCTGGCGCACCGCCGTCGTCATTGTTGCCTGCGGTGCGCTGCTGGCCGGACCGGTTGCGCTGTGGCAGACCAAGCTGACCGCCGAGGAGGCGGCAGCAGCGGCGCAGCCGCGCGAACTCACCCCCGGCGCCGCGGCGCTGGCGCCGGAGAACGCCGGCAAGCCGACCCCGGAGGCCACCGTCATTCCTGCCCCGGCCGCCATGAAGAACGAGTGGGCGGACATCGACGGTCTGTGCACCGACGGCAACGTCCCCAGCGACCCGCTGCTCAATGGATGCCTGCAGAACAGCAAGCCGGACAAGGTCACCAAGCGGATCGTGGTGCTCGGCGATTCCCATGCCCAGCAGTACATGGCCGCGCTCGGCCCCATCGCCAGGGACCACGGCTGGGAGGTGGTCACCCTGCTGAAGGGCAACTGCCGGTTCGGTGCCGAATCCCCGGAACGCGACGCCGACTGCAACGCCTTCAACAAAGCCAGCGCCGCGTACGTCATGGAGCACAAGCCGGACGCGGTGTTCACCGTGGCATCCCTCACGCACAAGGAAGCCCCGTTTGAAACCGAGGTGCCCGGCTACCTCGAAGGCATCAAACAGTTCACCGACGCCGGGATCGACGTTGTGGGGGTCCGGGACAACCCCCGCTTCGCCATCAACATGCCCGAATGCGTGCAGAAGTACGGCACCGACGCACCCGAATGCAACCCGCCGCTGGGCGAATCCCTGGCCGCGAAGTCGCCGCTGGACGCGTACCGGGGCAAGGTGAAGGGGCTGTCCCTGATGGACATGAGCGACTTCATCTGCGCCGGCGGCATCTGCCCGGCCGTGGTGGGCAATGTCTACGTCTACAAGGACGACAACCACCTCACCAAGACCTACGTCCAGTCCATGATTCCGATGTTCGAGAAGCGGCTGCTGGCCGCCACGGGGTGGAAATAGGGGCCCACGCTTGCGAGGTTAGGGAGCGAGCGGGAGTGCCATTGCTCACAATGCCGGCATGGAATATGGGGATGGCCGCCGAGGTTCTAGTATTAATTCAATTCCTCCAGAACCACCTCCTGGCCCCGCTTTAACCAGCACAGGGCCAACCCTGCACAGGCCAGTCCCGTAATGACGGGCTGGTCATCGGCTGCAACCCCTACCCGTGAACCTGCAAAACAAGGTAAGAGGCGCACTCATGACCCAGCCCGAGCACGACCCCTTCGGCTTCATTGGCCTGACGTACGACGACGTCCTGCTGCTTCCCGGCCACACCGACGTGATCCCCTCCGAGGCTGACACGTCCTCCCGTATCTCCAAGCGCATCACCGTCCAGACGCCGCTGCTGTCCGCCGCGATGGACACTGTCACCGAATCCCGGATGGCCATCGCCATGGCACGCCAGGGCGGCCTCGGTGTCGTCCACCGCAACCTCGCGATCGACGACCAGGCCGACCAGGTGGACCGCGTCAAGCGCAGCGAGTCGGGCATGATCACCAACCCGCTCACCATTGGTCCCGAGGCCACGCTGCTGGAACTCGACGAGCTGTGCGCCCGCTACCGCGTCTCCGGCCTCCCCGTGGTCGACGACGGCAACCGGCTCCTCGGCATCGTCACCAACCGCGATACGCGCTTCGTGCCGGAATCCGACTTCCCGATCCGGCTGGTCAGCGACGTCATGACCAAGATGCCGCTGGTCACCGGCCACGTGGGGATCAGCCGTGACGAGGCCTCGCACAAGCTGGCCACCAACAAGATCGAGAAGCTTCCGCTGGTGGATGACCAGGGCCGACTGAAGGGCCTGATCACCACCAAGGACTTCACTAAGGCCGAGCAGTACCCGCTGGCCACCAAGGACGATGAGGGCCGGCTACGTGTCGGTGCCGCCATCGGCTTCTTCGGTGACGGCTGGGAGCGCGCCATGAAGCTGATCGACGCCGGCGTGGACGCCCTCTTCGTTGACACCGCAAACGGCCACTCGCAGGGTGTGCTGGACATGATCCGCCGCCTGAAGTCCGATCCCGTAGCGGCACACGTGGACATCATTGGCGGCCAGGCCGCCACCCGCGAAGGTGCCCAGGCACTAATCGACGCCGGTGCCGACGGCATCAAGGTGGGCGTGGGCCCCGGCTCCATCTGCACCACCCGCGTGGTGGCCGGGGTGGGCGTCCCGCAGATCACCGCCATCTACGAATCGGCGAAGGCCGCCATTCCGGCGGGCGTTCCGCTGATCGCCGACGGCGGCCTCCAGTACTCGGGCGATATCGGCAAGGCGCTGGTTGCCGGGGCCGATACCGTGATGCTGGGCTCCCTGCTGGCCGGCTGTGACGAATCCCCGGGTGAGCTCATCTTCGTCAACGGCAAGCAGTTCAAGAGCTACCGCGGCATGGGCTCCCTCGGCGCCATGCAGTCCCGCGGCAAGAACACGTCCTACTCGAAGGACCGCTATTTCCAGGCCGACGTCTCGGGCGACGACAAGCTCATCCCCGAGGGCATCGAAGGCCGCGTGGCCTACCGCGGTCCGCTGGCCTCGGTGGCATACCAGCTGGTGGGCGGCCTCCGCCAGACCATGTTCTACACCGGAGCGCCGACCGTTGCCGACCTGAAGGCCCGCGGCAAGTTCGTCCGGATCACCCCGGCCGGCCTGAAGGAATCGCACCCGCACGACATCCAGATGACAGTCGAGGCGCCAAACTACGGCTCCCGCTAGGTCCTCCGAAGGCCGGGATGGGCAGTTCTGCCCATCCCGGCCTTTTGTCTACTTAAAGTACAATCGATGGATAAATGGTTGCCGTCCTGGGGGAGAGCTTGTTGAGCGGTTTGCAGGGTGCCGACGTGGCAGAGCTGAGGCAGTTGGCGTCGAAGATGCGTACGGCGGGCCAGAAACTGGAAGGGCAGCGGCACTCGTTCAGTGCTTGTATAGCCGGGACCTCCTGGCCCGGACCGGACGGGGATCGGTTCCGTCAGGACTGGCGAGCTGATCACAGCCGCACGCTGGGGGCGGCGGCCCTCTTCCTCAAGCAGGCCGCCGACGAGCTGGTGCGGCACGCCAACGAGCAGGAGACGGCAAGCGCGGGAAGCGGCGGCTCGCTTGCGGGTGGAGCGCGACCCGGGGTGCAAGCCTCGGTGCCGGGCCCGGGTGACGTTATGGGAAAGTCTGCTGCCGAGGTCCGCACCTGGTGGCTGGGCCTCACCGCTTCCCAGCAGCGGGCCTTCGTCCAGAAGTACCCCACCGTGGCGGGCAACACCAACGGCATACCGTTCGCAGCGCGGATCGAAGCGAATCGTGCCAACGCCCAGAGCAGGATCGACTGGCTGAAGAACCACGACCCGGAGCCACGGTTCAACCCGCTCCTCATGGACATTAGTTACCCGGCCCGGTACGCGAAAGAGCACGAGGCGTGGCAAGTTCGCCAGGAGAAGGGGCTGGAATACTTCCAGCAGGTGGTCGCGGGCGAGGTGCAGCTTGCGGCCTATGATCCCGCAGCCAATTCCATCGTGGAACTCATCGGAAATTTTGACGAAGAGACGTCCACGGTGCTCACCTACGTTCCCGGTACGCTGACCAACGAAGCGTCGTTCTACAGCGGGGGTGGGGCACAGGACATGGCCAAATACCTGGTCAGCAACACCGGTAGCACCGCAGCCTTTGTGTACAAAGGCACCGAGTTCCCCGACGGCGGCCCGGAGGCCTTCCTCGTGGAGGCCAGAGAGGAATATTTTGTTGATGCCACGGCGCCGGTGTTGAGGGATTTCCAGGCTGCAGTTGACGTCGAGAAGCCTGACGATGCACAGACCGTCGGCATTGGCCACAGCTGGGGCGCACGCAACCTCACCGGCTCGGAGGCTGCGGGGGCACACTATGACAAGGTCCTCGCTTTGTCAGGCGCGGCCATTCCGACCGGCTGGACCCCGGATCCCCACACGGAATACTTCGCTTACTCTTACCCCGACCTCCTGCTTTCAGCGGAACTCGCTGGTGCCGTAGGTGCCAACTACCCCATGAAGGAACCAGCTTTCGATAAGTACTTTTATGCGCCTCCCGGCGGAGTGGAATGGGGAGACATGGTCAGCATGGAAAACCACAGCCTAATCACCAGCATCGGGCCGGAGAACGAAATGGCGATGCGGGACATCAGGAAGGAAATCAGTCGGTGATGGGCCATCGGAAGAGCCGTGCGGCATGGCCGCAGGCCGCGGCAGCGGTCACTCTGGCCTTGGGCCTTTCATCGTGCGGAGCAGCAGGAGCAAGCAAGCAGATGCCAAACATCACGCTAGAAGAAGCAAAAACGAAAGTTCTAGCCCTCCAGCATCAGATCGTTGAGAAGGTTCCCAAGGACCTGGTGATTTCCGTCTTCGAAAGCGATACCTCAAGCCTCATGTCTTGCGGGGGCGACCGGAAGAAGTGGATCGGAACCGGGCAGGTTGATCTTCAGCCTGGGCTGGACCGCGACAAATTCCTCGACGACGTCCGGGACAGTGTGTCCGGTCAGGCGGGCTGGAAAGCCGGCGACAGCACGGACAAGGACGGAGCGCGTATCGTGGACCTGCTCCACGACGACGGTACGCACCTGATCGTGGGCATCTGGGACGGGCCGGAGAGCCTGCAGATAGACAGCTTCAGCGCCTGCTTCGACTTCCCGGAATACCAGTACGGTGAAGAGTACTGACGGCTATCACACCGGCCTGCCGGACTAGGCTGGAGCCATGTCCCAACCACGCCATCCCGCCGAACTGAACCCGAAAAGGGAACCCCAGCGGCGGCTGGCACTGAAGCCCTATGCCCGGGCCGTCGCCCAGGTCCTGCGCGTCAGTTTCCGCGCGTCGCCAGGTGCCGTGCTTATGAAGGTCGCAGGTTCGCTGATTTCGGCGGTGCTGCCGCTGGTCACCACGTACTTCGCCGGCCTGACCACCACCGCGCTGGCGGCCGCGTACAGCGGGGACGCCGGCGCCGGGCAGCAGGCCATCGTCTACGTCATCATCACCGCCGCGCTGGGGCTGTTCTGGGGTGCGTTCGGCAGCGTGGACCGCTACATCCAGCAGGTCATGAGCTTCCGGGTGGGAGCCATCGTGGGCGACCTGATGTACGAGCGCTTCCTTGCGCTGGACTTCTGGCGCTACGACGACAAGGAAACCGTCGACCTTTACGACCGCGCCAAGCGGTTCTCCGACTCCTACGCCAGGGTCCTGGACCGGATCGCGGCCATCTTCACGCAGCTGGTGTCGGTGGTCCTGGCCATCGGCGCGCTGCTGCTCGTGAGCTGGTGGATTGCCGTGATCGTGCTGGTCGCGATCGTCCCCAGCGTCTACCTGCAGTTCAAGCTGTCCCGCGAGCAGATCGCGCACTGGAACACCCAGGTGGATTCACGGCGGCAGCGGCGGATGATCGAGACCAACCTGCTCCGACCGCAGCACATCGCCGAGATGCGCCTGTACGGGATTGTCCGGTACCTCATGGACTTCCGCTCCCGGCTTCGGGACGCCGACGAGAAGCGCAGGCTGGATTTCCAGAAGCGGTACATCCCCAAGCAGCTCGCCGCCGACGCCGTGCAATACGCCGCGGAAGTGGTCTCGCTCATCTGGGTGGTCGGCCAGATCATCGCCCGCGCCCAGCCCGTGGGGCAGTTCCTCTACGTCCAGCAGATCGTCAGCAGGGCGCTGTCCACAGCGAACGGCCTGGTCTCCTCGCTCAGCTCCATCGACGAGGACCTTGCCAACCTCAAGGACTACGAGCTGTTCATGGCCTTGCCGGTCCACTCGAGCCACGCGCCGCCGCTGCTGGAGGCCCCAAAAACCGTGGAGCTAAAAGACATCCGCTTCACGTACACGGGCAGCGATCTCGAGGTCATTAAGGGCATCTCCATGACCATCCACGCAGGCCAGCACATCGCCATCGTGGGGGAAAACGGAGCCGGCAAGTCCACCCTGATCCGCATCCTGGCCGGGCTCTACAGGCCGGATTCCGGCCAAGTGATGCTCGACGGCATCGATCTCGCCGCCGTCGACGTCACCTCCTGGCACCGCCACCTGGCGGTGCTGAGCCAGGAATTCCTCAAATACGAATTTGCCACCGCAGCCGAAAACATCCTCTTCGGCGACGTCGATTCGCCACGCGACGACGGGCGTATCGGCCGCGCGGCCGCTGATGCCGAGGCCTTGGACTTCATCAACAAATTGCCCAACGGCCTGGACAACCATGTCAGCAACTGGATGGAGGATCCGCGCGGCCGCAAGGGGAGCGGACTGAGCGGCGGGCAGTGGCAGCGGCTCGCCATGGCGCGGAACTTCTACCGCAACGCTTCCTTCATGGTCATGGACGAGCCCACCTCGGCCATCGACGCGCTTGCCGAGCACCGGATCTTCACCCGGTTGTTCGCCGAGCGCAGCAGCACCATCATTGCCATCAGTCACCGCCTCGCAACGATCGAGAAGGCGGACATCGTGTACATGCTGGAGGACGGCCGGATCGTGGAGCAGGGCACGCACCGGGAACTGGTGGCCCTGCGCGGCCGGTACTTCCGGATGTTCGAATCCCAGCTCAGCGTCCCCACCAGCCCCCTAACCTCACAAGTTCGGCCAGGGAACCCTCCCCACCAGCCCCCTAACCTCGCAAGCTCGGCCAGGGAACCCCGCTGGCGTGGGCCCGGCGTGGGCCCGGAAGCCGGCGGGATCTAGCTTCCCACCACCGTGGTCCGGACCCGGGCCAGGCTGGGCCGGCGGAACACTGCTGAACCCGAATGTCACCGGCGGGCTGATCGGGGACAGGGGGCCGGCGTCGATGCCTTCCCAGGTGACGACGGCGGAGCTGACATGATGCAGGTCGCTCACCCCGTAATACTCAAGTCGGCCGTTGCCCGCCGTGCCGAACGTCCGGGTTCCGGTGCCGGCTGCAGCCACGAGCGGACTCACTGCGGCCAGCCAGCGCGTGTGCACGGCAATCGGCCGGGGCACCGTCCGCAGCAGCGCGCCCAGCAAGGCCCGGCCGCCGATGCCTGCCCGGACCACGAGGGGACCGGCGTCGACGCTTAGCGACTGGCCGGCCAGCACGGCGGACACGTCCAACACGCGGACCTCCTCGAAGCGGTAGGTGGCGGCAATGAACTCAGCCACCTCCTCTGTCGGAGCCAGCAGCACGCGCCGCCCCGGCGGCAGTTGCACCATCGCGTCCGCAAACGGACCGAAGGGCGACTCCTGCCAGATCCCCACCACCACGCGCAGGCCGGAACCCGATCCGATCCCTGCTATGTGGCCGTCGAAGACCCACCGGCTGCCCATTCGGCCACTCTAGCTGGGATAACCTAGAGCAGTGACTTACGAGATTGAGATTGGCCGTGGCAAGCGTGGGCGTCGTGCCTACTCCCTGGACGACATTGCGATCGTCCCCAACCGTCGCACCCGTGACCCCAAGGACGTCTCCGTCTCGTGGCAGATCGATGCCTACAAGTTCGACATGCCGGTCATCGCAGCACCCATGGACTCCGCAATGTCCCCGGCAACGGCCATTGCGCTCGGCAAGCTCGGCGGCCTGGGCGTCCTGGACCTCGAGGGCCTCTGGACCCGGTATGAGGACCCGCAGCCCGTGCTGGACGAGATCGGTGCGCTCGCGGACGAAACCAACAGCCCGGCCGTCACCCGGCGGATGCAGGACCTCTACCAGGCACCCATCCAGCCCGAACTGATCACGTCCCGCCTGGCCGAAATCCGAGCCGCCGGCATCACCGTGGCCGGGGCCCTGACCCCGCAGCGCACCCAGGAGCACTACAAGACCGTGGTGGCTGCCGGCGTCGACATCTTCGTGATCCGCGGAACCACGGTTTCCGCCGAGCACGTCTCCAAGGACCACGAACCGCTGAACCTCAAGCAGTTCATCTACGAACTCGACGTCCCCGTCATCGTGGGAGGCGCCGCCGGCTACACCCCGGCCCTGCACCTCATGCGCACCGGCGCGGCCGGCGTCCTGGTCGGCTTCGGCGGCGGTGCCACCACCACCACGCGCCGGGCGCTGGGCATCCACTCGCCCATGGCCTCGGCCATCTCCGACGTCGCGGCCGCCCGCCGGGACTACATGGACGAGTCCGGCGGACGCTACGTCCACGTGATCGCCGACGGCGGCATGGGCTCCTCGGGTGACATCGTCAAGGCCATCGCCATGGGTGCCGACGCCGTCATGCTCGGCACTGCCCTGGCCCGCGCTGAGGAGGCCCCCGGGAAGGGCTGGCACTGGGGCCAGGAGGCACACCACACAGAGCTGCCGCGCGGCGACAGGGTCAACATCGGAACCGTCGGTCCGCTGGAAGAGGTGCTCTTCGGGCCGGGCCACCACACCAACGGGACCTCCAACCTGATCGGTGCCCTCCGCCGCTCCATGGCCACCACCGGCTACTCGGACCTGAAGGAGTTCCAGCGGGTCGACGTCGTGGTTTCGCCCTACGCCGAAAACTGATCCGGCCGCGGGCAACACAGCCCGCGCCCTGCCCATCGGCAGAGGTACGAAGTACTCTGGTGAACTACAACGTTCGATGAGGATGGAGGCCTGTCATGACCGGTTTCGGTGAACGTCCGGCGGCTGCCAGCGGTGCCCTGGGGCCCGAGGCGCGGGAGGCCGCGCTGGCCGCTTTGAAGGCATCGGCGGAGCCCGGCAAGGAACTGGACATCCTCATCGTCGGCGGCGGCATCGTCGGTGCCGGTGTGGCCCTCGACGCTGTGACCCGCGGCCTGAACGTCGGCATTGTGGAAGCCAGCGACTGGGCCGCCGGGACGTCATCGCGGTCCTCCAAGCTCATCCACGGCGGCCTCCGTTACCTGGAAATGCTCGACTTCGCACTCGTGAAGGAGGCGCTGCAGGAACGGGGGCTGCTGCTTTCGGAGCTGGCGCCGCACCTGGCCCGGCCGGTGCCGTTCCTGTACCCGCTGACCAAACACTTCGTCGAGCGCCCGTATATCGGTGCCGGCATTGCGCTGTACGACGCCATGTCCATCTCCGGCGGGCACAAGCGCGGCGTGCCGTTCCACAAGCACCTTTCCCGGCGGGGCACCCTGCGTGCCGCCCCGAGCCTGAAAGACGATGCCTTCGTCGGCTCGATCCGCTACTACGACGGCCAGGTGGACGACGCCAAGTACGTGGCCAACCTGGTCCGGACCGCCGCCTACTACGGGGCGCATGCAGTCAATCAGACGGCCGTCGTCGACTTCCTGCGCGAAGGCGAGCGCGTGGTGGGTGCCAAGGTGGTCAACCGCGAGGACGGGTCCAGCTTCAACATCCGGGCCAAGCAGGTCATCAACGCCACCGGCGTGTGGACCGACGAAACCCAGGCCATGGTCACCGAGCGCGGCCAGCTGAAGGTGCGGGCCTCCAAGGGCATCCACCTGGTGGTGCCGCGGGACCGCTTCCAGTCAACGGTGGGCCTTATCCTGCGGACCGAGAAGTCTGTGCTGTTTGTCATCCCGTGGGGGCGGCACTGGATCATCGGCACCACGGACACCGACTGGCACCTGGACAAGGCCCACCCCGCGGCGTCCAGCAAGGACATCGACTACCTCCTGGAGCACGTCAACAAGGTCCTGAAACGGCCCCTGACCCGGGAAGACGTGGAGGGTGTCTATGCCGGGCTGCGGCCGCTGCTGGCGGGTGAAAGCGACTCCACCGCAAAGCTCTCCCGCGAGCACATCGTGGCGCACCCGGTGCCCGGCCTGGTGGTGGTGGCCGGCGGAAAATGGACCACCTACCGGGTCATGGCCAAGGACGCCGTGGACGAGGCCGTCCGCAGCATGGACGAGCGCGTGCCCGCGAGCTGCACCGAGACCATCCCGCTCCTTGGAGCCAGCGGGTTCAAAGCCGCCTGGAACCGCCGCAACCGGACGGCCGAGGACTACGGGGTGCACGTGGCACGCGTGGAGCACCTGCTGAACCGCTACGGCTCCATGGCGACGGAGGTGTTGGCCCTCATCAAAGACCGGCCCGAACTGGCCGAGCCGCTGCCCGGTGCGGACGACTACCTGCAGGCCGAGGCGGTCTACGCGGCCACCCATGAGGGCGCCCGGCACGTGCATGACGTCCTGACCCGCCGCACACGGATCTCCATCGAGGCATGGGACCGCGGTGTGTCGGCCGTCCCGGTAGTCGCTAAGCTTATGGGAGAAATTCTTGGCTGGAGCGACGCGCAGCGGGAAAGCGAAATCAAGCATTACCTGGCGCGGGTGAAGGCCGAACGGCTGAGCCAGCAGCAGCCCGACGACGAATCGGCGGATGCTGCCCGGCTGGGCGCGGAGGACATCGTCCCGCTGCGCTGAGGCCGCAACCCGCCGGACAGGCCCCGGCCGCACTGAAGGGACACCACTTGGCGGAACCACTGGACCGTTACGACGCGGAACTCACCACACCGGACCTGGTGATCCTCGAAATGGAAGCCGAGGACAAGGTGGATGCGGCCAGCCAGCTGGCCCGCAAACTGTTCGACGCCGGCCGCGTCTCGGACCTCGAGGGCTTCCTGAAGCACGTCAACGCCCGGGAGCACCAGCTCGCCACCGGCCTGCCCGGGGGAGTGGGACTGCCGCACGCCCGCAGCGAGTTCGTCTCCGAGACCTCCATCGCCGTCGGGATCACCAAATACGGCAAGGCCCTCGACTTCGGCGCCGCCGACGGCCCTGCCACGGTGGTCCTGCTCATCGCGACACCGGCGAGTTCCTTCTCCGACCACCTTGAGGTACTGGCGACCCTGGCGCGGTCCCTGTCCAAGGAGTCGTTCCGGGAATCGCTGCGCCGGGCCTACGACGCGGAGGTCATCGCCGAACTCATCAACTCAAGCCTGGTCTTCTTCGACCACTAGCGGTTCGTTGTTCTACACGAGGACGAAGTAACGTTAAGGGGTGTGGAAAACAGCCCTCCAGCCCCGGTGGATCGCAGGCCTGGTCTTTGCGATCGCCGTTTCAGGCGTCTTCGTGCTCCTGAGCCAGTGGCAGTTCGGCCGTTCCACGCAGCCCGAAGTGCCGGTTAATCCCGCCACGGAACAGGTCAAGTCTCTGACCGAAACCCTGCAGCCCGGTGACTTCTTTCGGGCGTCGGCGGCAGACCAGATGGTGACCGCATCCGGCAGCTACGATCCCGCCAGGCAGGTCCTGGTACCGGGGCGCCTCAAGGACGGCAAGACCGGATACTGGGTGGTCACCGCCTTCGCTGTGACGGACGCCCCCGTACTCAAGGGCGTCGCGGCCTCACCCAAAACCTACATACCGGTGGCCCGCGGCTGGATCGCCGAACCGGCGGACGCCGGCGCCCCGCCGTCGGGCATCATCCGGCTGACCGGACGGCTGCTGCCGTCCGAGGCCCCGGTGCCCAATACCGCCCCCGAACCCGGCCGGGCGACGGCCGTCTCCGTCGCCGAGCTCATCAACGCCTGGAACGTCAGCAGCTACCCCGCCTTCGTTTCCGCCACGGCGGAAAAAGCGGGTACGGCCGACGTCGGTGCTGCCGCCGGCAGCGGCCTCGAGCCGCTCAGCATCGCCGCCCAGCCCCCGGCCGCGAAGGTCAACTGGCTGAACCTGTTCTACTCCGTGGAGTGGATTGTGTTCGCCGGCTTTGCCCTGTTCATCTGGTGGCGGCTGGTCAAGGACGACTACCGCCGGAGCCTCGAGGACGCCGAGGACCACGACGGACCGGAACATCCCCAACACAATGAGATCCAACAAAAGGTACAGCCATGATCGAACCCAAGCCGGCCATCCAGCCCTCCAACCCGACCGGGGCGAAGAAGCGACGCTTTGGCGGCACGGAGGCCCAGATCCGCTCCGCCCTGAAGTTCTACAAGGTCATGGCCTACCTCACGGGTGCCATGCTGCTGTTGCTGTGCGCTGAGCTCGTTGCCCGCTACGGCTTCGGCCAGTACCTCTTCGCGGGCGGAACGGACGCCCTGACCGGCCAGCCGTTCGGCTTTGGCTTCGCCCAGGCGGAACCGAAGGGCGTGCTCGGCGGATTCAACGTCTCCGTCACCGTGCTGATCGTCCACGGCTGGATGTACGTGGTGTACCTGATGTCCAACTTCCGGCTGTGGACGCTGATGCGCTGGCCGTTCGCCAAGATGATCCTGCTGGCACTCGGCGGCGTCGTGCCGCTGCTGTCCTTCATCGTGGAGAAAAAGTTCCACGCCGAGGTGGAAGCTGAGCTCGCCGCCAACCCGCAGGCAGCCAGCCGCTACTGACCGGCTGCCTCTCGGCGTTCCGTGCGTCACAGCGGGCCCGCTCAAGATGCGTCGGGGCAAGCGCGCCAAGTAGGCTAGTACGGTGACTACTCCCACTGCATCCCAAACTTCCCAGAAGCCGGTGCTGGTAGTTGACTACGGTGCCCAGTACGCGCAGCTGATTGCCCGCCGCGTTCGGGAAGCGAATGTGTATTCGGAAGTGGTTCCGCATACCTACAGCACTGAGCAGCTCCTGGCCAAGAACCCAGCCGCCATCATCCTCTCCGGCGGCCCCGCCAGCGTCTACGCCGACGGTGCTCCGAGCGTCGGTGCCGACCTTTTCGAGGCCGGTGTCCCGGTCTTCGGCATCTGCTATGGCTTCCAGGCCATGGCCAACGCCCTCGGCGGCAAGGTGGACAAGACCGGCCTGCGGGAGTACGGCTCCACCCAGACCACCATTCTCGGTGAAGGCCGTTCCGTCCTCGAAGGAATGCCGCAGCACCAGAACACCTGGATGAGCCACGGCGACTCCGTCCATGAAGCACCCGAGGGCTTCGAGGTGCTGGCCACCACGGCCGGCGCTGAAGTTGCTGCCTTTGCCAACGAGGAAAAGTGCCTCTACGGCGTGCAGTGGCACCCCGAGGTCAAGCACTCGGCCTACGGCCAGCAGGTGCTGGAAAACTTCCTGTTCAAGGGCGCCAAGCTGGAACAGAACTGGACCACGGGCAACATCCTCGAGGAGCAGGTGGAGCGCATCCGCCAGCAGATCGGCGACGCCCGCGTCATCTGCGGCCTCTCCGGCGGCGTGGATTCAGCCGTCGCCGCGGCTCTCGTCCAGCGCGCCGTGGGCGACCAGCTGACCTGTGTCTTCGTTGACCACGGGCTGCTGCGCGAAGGCGAGGCCGAGCAGGTGGAGCGCGACTTTGTAGCCGCCACCGGCGTGAACCTCTACGTGGCCAACGAGCAGGAGCGGTTCCAGGCGGCGCTGGCAGGTGTCAGCGACCCCGAGACCAAGCGAAAGATCATCGGCCGCGAATTCATCCGTGCCTTCGAAGAGGCCGAGCGCGCCATCATTGCCGACGCCGCGGCCCACGGCGAAAAGATCAAGTTCCTCGTCCAGGGCACGCTGTACCCGGACGTCGTCGAATCCGGCGGCGGCGAGGGTGCAGCCAACATCAAGAGCCACCACAACGTGGGCGGGCTGCCGGAAGACCTGCAGTTCGAGCTCGTCGAGCCGCTGCGGGCCCTGTTCAAGGATGAGGTGCGTGCCGTGGGCGCCCAGCTCGGCCTGCCCCAGGAGATCGTCGGCCGCCAGCCGTTCCCCGGCCCCGGCCTGGGAATCCGGATCGTCGGTGAAGTCACCAAGGAACGCCTGGACCTGCTGCGCAAGGCCGACGCGATCGCCCGCGCCGAGCTGACAGCCGCCGGACTCGACAACGACGTCTGGCAGATGCCGGTGGTGCTCCTGGCGGACGTCCGCAGCGTCGGTGTCCAGGGCGACGGCCGTACCTACGGCCACCCGATCGTGCTGCGCCCCGTTTCCTCCGAGGATGCCATGACGGCTGACTGGTCGCGGCTTCCCTACGACCTGCTGGCCCGGATCTCTAACCGGATCACCAACGAGGTGGACGGCGTCAACCGCGTTGTGCTCGACGTCACGAGCAAGCCGCCGGGAACCATCGAGTGGGAATAGCGTTGTAAAAGTGGCCGGCCTCCGCAGGGAGGCCGGCCATTTTGCATTCCCGGCCCCCGGAGGCGGGTGCGCGGCTGCGAAATGCGCCGCAACTTGGGCACGTCCAGTGTTGCGGTCTCTCAACCGCGGCGGTTTCCGGCTACGCTCGAAACTATGCCCGTATGGTCCAAGGCGTCACGTGCAAGCGCAGAAAAGAAGGCAGTAGTGTCAGTAGGTCAGCTCGACTCCGAGGGTTCGGAGGAGCTCAGGAAGTGGCTGTCCGGGCTCAAGCCCGTAACCGGGGCAGACACCATGCTGCGCTTCACCAAGACGCCCGAGGGTTCCATCGACCTCACCCACGCGCATCCGTCCGGCCTCGCGCAGCTCATGGCAGGACGCCGCACCCGGCTCTCCACGCTGATCCGCGACCAGCAGCAGTACGTCGTGGCCGCAAGGGCCTGCCGCAACCTGCGCTCCAAGATCTTCGAACTGGCCAATGACCGCGGCATCGAGGCCGGATACTTGTCGGCGGGCACGGTGGTGTGGACGTCTGCCGTCGGGGGCAAGCCGCAGCGGGTCTCGGCGCCGGTGATGCTGACTGCCATGTCGCTCACCATCCGCCCCGGCGAAGACGACTACGAACTGCAGCTTACGGAGCAGGCACACATCAATCCCGCCCTGATCCGTCACCTGAAGACGATCCACGGGATAGTGTTCGACGTCAACGCCGTGACCCGTATGGCGTACAGCACGGCGCGGTTCGACCCCCTGCCCGTGCTGGACCGTATCAGCACCTTGGTCAAGCCCATCCACGGCGCCGAAGTGGAGCACAACCTGCTGGTCTCCACCTTCGCGGACCTGTCCGGGAACCTCGACGATCCGTGGATCAACGGACAGAACGCGCTGGTGGCCTCGCTGGCCAAGGCTGCCTCCGGCGAGGTCATAGACGTTCCGGACCTCGAATCCGGACGCTTTCCCAGCGTGGACGAGCGGGACCCTGCCGAGGAACTGCTCCTCCTGGACGCCGATGCCGACCAGCAGTACGTGATTGACGCCGTCCGTGCAGGTGACTCGCTGGTGGTGAGCAGCCCGCCCGGGACCGGCCAGACACAGACTGCGATCAACACGATCGGCGCGCTCGTGGACGAAGGCAAGACCGTCCTGGTGGTTGGGGACCGGCGTGCCAGCCTCAACGAAGTGGCCGGACGCCTGGAGAACCTGGGGCTGGAGTCCATCCTTTTCCAGCTGTCCGGAAATGCGACACCGCAGCAGCTCAAGGGCCAGCTGGTGCGCGCGATCGTGCGGAACGAGAAGGCCCAGGAACCGCAGCTCGGCAGCCTGCACAAGACCCTCACCGAGCACCGCCACGCCCTCCTGGACCACGTGGCGTCGCTGCACAACGTGCGGCAGCGGTGGGGCTGCTCGCCGTACCAGGCCATGCAGTCGCTCGCGGAACTGACGTCCATCCAGCCCGCGCCGGCTACCACCGTCCGCCTCAAGCGCAGCGTCCTGGACAACATCCGGGACCGCGAGGAGCTGGCCGGACGGCTGAAGCGGGCCGCTGAACTCGGCGCGTTCAGCAGGGCTTCAACCACCAGCCCCTGGCACGGTGCACGCCTGGTGACCCGCAAGGAAACCGAGGAGGCCCAGGAACTGGCGCGTTCGGTGGCGAAGAAGCTGCCGCAGTTGCAGGAGCGGATGAAGGACGTGGCCAGCCACGCTGAAATCCGCCTGGGGAGCACCTTCGCCGAATGGGGATCCCAGCTCAAGCTCCTCGTGGCCGTCCGCGAAAGCCTGGACAAGTTCACCCCGGATATTTTCGACCGGCCCGTCACTGACCTGATCTCCGCGACGGCGTCCTCGTCCTGGCGGCGGGAACGCGGCGTCGAGATGGCCTCCATGCAGCGCTCCCGCCTGCGCCGGGTAGCCAAGGAGTACGTCCGTCCGGGTGTCCACATTGCCGACCTTCACAGTTCGCTGGTGCTGGTGCAGGAGCAGCGTGCCCAGTGGGCGGGCTACGCCACCACGCAGCGTCATCCGGCCGTGCCCTCCGGCCTGGCCGAGATCAGTATCATGCACCGCGGCCTGACCCGCGAGATGAAGATGCTGGGCGATGCCCTGCGCCACACGGCAGCCGGCGGTTCGCTCGAGAACATTCCCTACCCGGAGCTCATGGAGCGGCTGGAACGCCTGGTCGCGGATACGCAGACGCTGCAGACCCTGCCCGAACGCACGCTGCTCATTGAGAACATGCGCGAGCATGGGCTGGGGGAGCTGCTGGCAGACCTCTCGGAACGAGAGGTCGGGGCCGACTCCGTCGCTGCCGAACTGGATCTGGCCTGGTGGCAGTCGGCACTCGAAGCGATGATCAGCGGTGACGACTACCTGGCCATGTCCGACGGGGACGCGCTGCGCCAGCTGGAGGCCGAGTACCGCCTCGCGGACAACGCCCACATCGCCAGCGGCGCAGGCCGGCTGCGGTGGAAACTGGCAGAACGCTGGCGCGCGGGCATCGAGGAGCATGCCCGCCAGGCGGATCTGCTTCGGAGCCTGCTCAAGGACGGGCGGGTCACGCTGGCTGCGCTGACGGCCCAGGCGCCCGGGCTGGTTCCCATGCTGGTGCCAGTCTGGTCGGTCAGTCCCTACCTCATGACCGGGCTCCTTCCCGCCGAGCAAAAGTTCGACGCCGTCGTGATCCTCGACGCCGAGGCGACGTCGCTGCAGGCTGTCCTGCCCGCCGTCGCCCGCGCCCGGCAGGTGATCGCCTTCGGTGACGACAAGATCGCCAGCCCCCGCACCTTCACCGTCGCGGTGGAGCGGCTCGCCGCCGGTGAGCAGTCGCACCACAGCGTTGAGAGTGCCTTCACCGCGCTTTCGGCCGTGCTGCCCACGGCGCCGCTGCGGTCCGTCTACCGTGCGGTGGACGAGGACCTGGTGCTGCAGCTGAGCAAGAACTTTTACGACGGCGGCCTCCGCCGCCTGCCCGAGGGCCAGTCGGCCACCGGGCTGGACCGTGCGCTGACGGTGGAATACCTGCCCGACGGCACGGGCCTACCCAGCGCAGACCACGAGGGCGTTGAATCCGTGGTGGCCGAGGTCAACCGCGTGGTTGATCTCGTCTTCGAACACGCCAGGGTGCGGCCCCGGACGTCGCTGGCGGTGGTGACCGCCAGCCTCCGGCACGCGGCACGGATCGGCGAGTCGATCCGGCTGCAGCTGCCCAACCATCCTTCGCTCTCCGGGTTCTTCACGGCAGGAGAAGAATCCTTCCGCGTTGTTGACCTGGAACGCGCCCAGGGGCTGGTCCGTGACCGGGTGATTTTCTCGCCCGGCTACGGGCGGACGCCGCATGGCCGGGCACTGCACAGCTTCGGCCCGCTGTCAGCCGAGGGCGGCCGGGCCAAGTTCGCCCTGGCCATGACCCGGGCACGGCAGTCGCTGCACGTCCTGACATGCTTCAAGCCGGAGGACCTCGACCGGACCCGGCTGGCCCACGGTGCCGTTGACCTCTACGAACTCCTGGACCGTGAGATCTCCGGCAACACCGACCTGGGAACCCCCGCGTCCAGAGCTGCTGCGAGTGAACAGGCACTGGGGGCTGATCCGCTGGTTGCCGACCTGGGCGACCGTCTCCGCGCCCGCGGGGCCCGCGTCTGGCACCAGTACGACGGCGCCATCGACGTGGTGGCCGCAGCTGATCCGCTGAGCACCATGGGCCAGGACGACGCCGACATACCCCGGCCGGTGGCCATCGAGTCCGATGGCACCGAGCAATACCGGCAGATGACGGTCCGGGAACGAAGCCGGCTGCGTCCCCAGTTGCTGGAACGTCTAGGCTGGCGGTACATGCCGCTGTGGACCATTGAGGTCTTCACTGACCCTTCCGCCTGCGCCGACAGGATCGGCGGGTATCTCGGGCTGGAGAAGCCCGCGCCTCCGCTGCGCTCCCTCGGGACGTCAGGGTTCTTCCTGGATGAGGACGTCAGCACCCTGGCGGTGGACGACTTCGAGGCTGGGGCTGATAGCCGGCCCGGACAGGGTGACAGGTACGGCCAGGCTCCGGACGACGGTTTTGGGGACGAACAGGGCGCTGACGCGGACGGGGATCCAGGTGATCGTGAAACGGGCGACGGCCACGCTGCCGATGCGGCCCGCACCGGTGCGCACCCGGCCGAGGCTGACGCGACTGACACGGCCCCGGCTGGGCGTAGAGCAGCTGACCGGGAAGACGACGGCGCCGGCCAGCCCGCCAAGGCAGCCGGCGACGATGCAGACGCCTCTGTGGACGCTGCCGGGAATGAGGCTGCCGGCAGTGCGCAGCCGGCAGGTGAACGGACGGAGGGTCTGTAATGGCATCCGATGACGTGAATCCGAACGGGACGCCCGCCCCGCCTGCGGGGGAGAAGCTCGCCGGTGCTGCCGCAAAAGCCGGCGCTGCCGCCGAAAGCAGTGGAGGGAAACCTGCCGAAGCGAAGCCGGTGACACCCGTGGAGCCGGAGGCACCCGTGAAACCGGTGAAGCCGGTGAAGCAGCAGCGCGGCGGGGTGGTACCGAAGAAAGCGGCCGAGGACGATCCGCGCACGTGGGGCGACTCCGAATCCGACAACGACCACGACGCATGGCTGAAGGAGCAGAAGCCTCCGCACTGGGGCTGATTTGCCGCACGGGTGCTGATGGGGGCACCGGGGCAGACTGGGGCGCTGGGGCAGAATGGGGCGCACGCGCTGGTCCGTGTCAGCGCGCATTGGGTCCCACCAGCACAAAGAACAGCTTCCCCTGGGTGGACGCTCCCGCCAGCGCGCTGGCCTGGTCCGGCGTCGCGGCCACAACCAGCAGCCCGTCTGAATCACCGGCCGCAAGCCATTGGCCGCCCTGGCTCTCCTGGCCGGAGGTCCACAGGACGGGCACTGACCGGGCGAGCACCTTCGAGGCTGATGCCTGTTCATAGCCGTTGCCGCTGGTCAGCACCACGTTCACCAGCTGCCCCGGCGAGACCAGCTGGATGGAGGAGGGATCCGCCATCCGCAGCGGAACTGCAGCAGAACCGGGCGGCGCCCCAGTCAGCAGGCCGGGTCCGACGAGCTGCGCATCGGTGAGGAGTTGGCCCTTGCGCAGCGGCGCGGCCAGTTGTCTGCCGCTGACCCCGGCGCTGTCAGTGAAGGTGCCGTCCGGCACCACGGCAGGCGGCACGTTGACAGGCACGGCGTCACTGCCGTTCAGGGTTGCTCCGGCCGGCAGGTCACGGGCAGCGGCCAGGACGCTCACGGTCCGGGCAGGGGCGGGAGTCAGCTGGTGGACGGCGATCCCCGCGGCTGCGCACAGCAGCAACGCCACGGCAAGGCGACGGTTGCGGTTCAGCCAGCCCGCAAACCGGCGTCCGCGCGGGCGCTGGCGGGCGGCAGGACCGGACAAGGCGCCGCGGCGCCCCGGACGAACGGCCGGGCGGGACGCCCGTGCGGGGAAAATTCCGGTGACTGGCATGCCGCCACGCTACTGGTTGCCCTCCCGGCCCTGACAGATCCGGGCCGCCGTATGTGGAAAAAGCAAAGGAGTCCGGCCGGGTAAACCCGGCCGGACTCCTGAAGTTTGGAAGCGACTGCAGCTTGAAGGCTGCCCTGCCGCGGGCGCGCGCCTAGCTTGCGGCTGCGGCTGCCGGAGCAGCGGATGAAGCAGCCGAAGAGGCGGCCGCGGGGGCCGGTGTTGCCGCCGCCGGGGAAGCCGAGACGGTGCTTCCCTTGGCATCCCGTGAGTCAGTCCGGTAGAAGCCGGAGCCCTTGAAGACCACGCCCACGCTGTTGAACTTCTTGCGGAGCGTGCCTTGGCACTCGGGGCAGGACGTCAGAGTGCTGTCGGTGAAAGACTGCACGATGTCGAAGGCATGGCTGCAATCCTTGCAGGCATAGGCATACGTGGGCACTGTAGATCCTCCTCTTGGACAAACGACAGGTCCCGTGCTGCCGGGCTTCACCTCCCGGTTTCTCCTTGACGGATCACCGTGGCGGAAATGACTCCATTAGCAGTCGCAGGGCCTGAGTGCCAATTCTAGCACCCCGGCCCGGGCGAGGTCACGCGAACGCTACCAGCCCGGAGGGCATGAGCACTGCTTCGACGGGACGGTCGAAATCTTCAGCCGGGATGGTCTCAGCGGGCAGGAGCTCCATGTCGTAGATGATGGCTGCCTTGGGCAGATGCAGGCCGCCGGCGTTCGCTGCAGCCAGGAATTTGTCGTAATACCCGCCGCCCTGTCCGATCCTGTTGCCGCTGCGGTCCACGGCGGTTGCCGGCATGAACATTCCGGCGGCGGTGCGCACAGTGTCCAGGCCGTGGCGCTCCCCGGCCGGCTCCTGAATGGGCGCGTACCTGCTGCGGATGAACTCGCTGTCCGGGGTCCAGAAGACCCAGCTGAGCTCCCGGTCCGGTTCGCAGACCGGGAGCAGGATGCTGTGCCCCGCCTCATACAGGGCATGCAGCAGGGGAAGGGTGGGCGGCTCGAAATCGACGCCGAGGTAGGCGGTGAAGGTCGCCGGCTTGCCCGCGGCGATGGCCTCCGCCCAGGGCAGGCCATGGGAAGCGATGCCGTCGCCGGCATTAGCAAGGTCCGCCGGTGTCAGCGTGGCCCGGACTTGCCGGTGCCGCGAACGGATCCCGTCCTTCGACTGCGTGGTGCCTGTTGGCATGGGCCCTCCCTTTGTCGCAGGGGCAGGCGGCCGGGCCCCTGCCGCAAGCATTTACCGTATGAATGTTCCCTCGGATAGATTAGACCAGTGACTTCCACTAATTGTTCAGTCCGCAAGGCCGTCATCCCCGCTGCGGGTCTCGGCACCAGGTTCCTGCCGGCCACCAAGGCCATGCCCAAGGAGATGCTGCCGGTGGTCGACAAGCCGGCCATCCAGTACGTCGTTGAAGAAGCCGTCAAAGTTGGCCTGAGCGATGTCCTGATGATCACCGGACGCAACAAGCGCGCACTCGAGGACCACTTCGACCGCGTTCCCGCCCTGGAGGCGACGCTGGAGGCCAAGGGCGATACCGCCAAGCTGGAGTCAATCCAGGCCGCAAGCAACCTGGGCGACATCCACTACGTCCGCCAGGGTGACCCCAAGGGCCTTGGGCACGCGGTGCTGCGTGCGCGCCAGCACGTCGGCTACGAGCCGTTCGCCGTGCTCCTCGGGGACGACCTCATCGACGCCCGCGACGAGCTCCTCAGCACCATGATCGAGGTGCAGTCCAAGACCGGTGGTTCCGTGGTGGCCCTCATCGAGGTGGAGCCCTCCCAGATCAGCGCCTACGGCTGCGCGGACATTTCCGAGATCGACGGCGAGGGCTTCGTCCGCATCAACAAGCTGGTGGAGAAGCCGGACGCCGATGAAGCGCCGTCCAACCTGGCCGTCATCGGCCGTTACGTGCTCCACCCTGACGTCTTCGATGTGCTCGAAAAGACCGAACCCGGCCGCGGCGGAGAAATCCAGCTGACGGACGCCCTGCAGGAGCTGGCCAGCAGGGACGGCGAAGGCGGCGGCGTCTACGGCGTGGTCTTCCGCGGCCGCCGGTACGACACGGGGGACAAGCTCAGCTACCTCAAGGCCTGCGTGGAGCTCGCCATCGACAGCGACGACCTCGGCCCCGGTCTGCGTGACTGGCTTCCGCAGGTCGCCGCCCGCTTGTCCGAATAGCCCTTCATGAGGGTCAGCCACATCTGGCCGGTCACGCTGGAATGCGGGGACCTTGTCCTGCGCCCCATCAGGTACCGCGACCGGAAGGAATGGACTGAGGTCCGTTCACGCAACAGCGACTGGCTGGCGCCCTGGGAAGCGTCCAACCCGATCCCGGGCGGGTCGCTGCCCGATTACCGGCAGATGGTCCGGTCCCTGAACACCCAGGCGGCACAGGCTACAGCGCTGCCGTTTGTGATCGCGGAATGGACTCCCGGAAACCGTGATCCGGTCATCGTGGGGCAGCTGACAGTGTCCTCCATCGTTTGGGGATCCGCGATGATGGCGACGCTCGGCTACTGGGTGGACCAGGCCAAGGCCGGCCACGGGATTGCGCCCACCGCCGTGGCGATGGCAACTGACCACTGCTTCCGGACCCTTGGCCTGCACCGGATGGAAATCAACATCCGCCCGGAAAACGGTCCAAGCCTGCGCGTCGTGGAAAAGCTCGGGTTCAGGGACGAGGGCTACCGCCCGCGCTTCCTGCATATCAACGGAGAATGGGCGGACCACCGCTCC
Source organism: Arthrobacter sp. NPDC057388 (assembly GCF_042668165.1). Classification (NCBI taxonomy): domain Bacteria; kingdom Bacillati; phylum Actinomycetota; class Actinomycetes; order Micrococcales; family Micrococcaceae; genus Arthrobacter; species Arthrobacter sp. NPDC057388. The sequence goes on along the minus strand of NZ_JBHVBL010000038.1, from coordinate 21,648 downwards.
TTCGCGCTGACGTCGGAGGAGGTTCCGGAAGGCCTCCTGAGCCGCTGGCTGAGGACCAGGTCCGCCTGACCGCTGACCTGCAGAGCGGCTGGTCAGAGCCGGGTTAGCCGCGTAACTCCATTGATTTGAACCTCGGTCGCGACACACCGAGACGAATGCCACAGGAGCCACAACATTCCTCATACGGTTTTGTTGTGGATTTCCCCCTTAGCAGCTCAGTCATCCTTGTGGCTGCTGTTGCGCTCTGGATCGTTTGGGTAGCCCCTTACGTGCTCCGCAACGGCCGGCATCAGTTCCAGGCTGCCGGTGACCTGACGCTGGAGAGCGTCGACGCCGAAACTGCAAACCCGCAAGCCGGGACGGTTGTATATATGGCCGCCCAGCAGGAGAAACGCATGGACACCAGGAAGAGCAGCGAACCAGCAACAGGCCCCGCACCGGCTCCGTCCGGCAGCAGGCCTGCCGCCACAGGGAACGGTGCTTTTCGGATCCGCTACGGCCGGACGGCTGTCGCATTCATTGGGCTGCTGTCCTTCCTGACGGCGATCGTGGCGGGTGTCCTGCGGCTGTTCGGGCTCGGCAACCCCTGGGTCCCGGCCGTCGCCGTCCTCACCGGTGTTGCCGCCGTCGTGGTTTTACGGCGCCTCGCCGTCCGGGACCGCCGCAGGAAAGTCAACGCCGCCTTCAAAGCTGCCATGGGTTCGCCCGCCGGCCGGGCGCCGTCGGGCCGCGAGTCGGCAGCTGAGCCTGTAACCGAGGCGGCACCCGCTCCGGAGCCCGTGAAGCCCCCGGAAAACGCGCTGTTCGATGCGGAGGCGGAAGTACCGAAGCCCAAGCCCCTCACGGCAGTCGAACTTCGCGAGGCTGCATTGGCAGTTGCCCTCGCAGCCGGGGATGAAAGCGCCGCAGCTCCGGTGGAGGGTCCGGCGGTTTCGCCCGAGTCCAGCTGGGACCCGGTGGAGGTTCCCAAGCCGACGTACGTCGAGGCTGCCAAGGCCGAGCGTCCGGCTCCTGAACCGCTGGCGCTTCCCGAGGCCCCGAAGTCGGTGGGCAAGCCTTCGCTGAAGCAGGGCCCGGCCGCAGCACCTCCTGTAGCATCCCCGAACGCGGCCCCCGCCAAGCCGCTGACAAAGGCCCAGAGCGCGCTGAGCAACCTTGACGACGTCCTGCAGCGCCGCCGCGCGTAGCACGGTGCGTGTGTCGTACCAGGCGCCACAGTAGTGGTCCGCATCTGCGTGGCCGGCGGCACGGGCCAGGCCGGCCGGGAAGTGGTGCGCCAGGCACTGGGACGGGGACACGCCGTCGCCGTCTTCAGCCGGAACCTCCCGCACTCCGCGTCCGGGAAAAACGGTGCCCGGGAGCTTTACGACGGCGCTGACTACTTCCGCGCGGACGTCACCACCGGGGAAGGGCTGGCAGAGGCGCTGGCGGGTGCCGACGTCGTCATCGACTGCCTCGAAGCACGGGCGGGCAACGCCCTCAAACACTACGCGGCCGGCGGTGCCCTGCTGCTCGGGGAAGCGGCGGCGGCGGGCGTGGCCCGCGCCGTACAGCTTTCCATCGTCAACTGCGACCAGAGCACTCTCGCCTACTACCGGTCCAAGGCGGACAAGGAGCGCGTGTACGCAAGGTCGCCGCTGGAAACCCGGACAGTGCGGAGCACACAGTTCCACAGCCTCGTGGCGGGGATATTCGACGCCGGCTCCCGCGTGGGCCTGGTGCCGGTGGTCAAGGGTGCCCGGTTCCAGACGATTTCGCCGTCCGAGGTGGCGTCGGCACTGCTGGAGGCCGCTCTTGAACAGCCCTCGGGGGATTCCCATACGTTGGTGACGATCGGGGGTCCGGAGGTGGTGGACACGGGCCAGCTGGCCAGTACCTGGAAACGGACAACCGGTGCCAGGGGCCTCGTGGTGCACCTGCCGCTCCCCGGCCCGGCGGGAACGTTCCTGCGGGAAGGAAGGAACCTGGCGCCCGGACAACGTTACGGCGACACGACATTTGGAGCCTGGTTGGCAAACCGGGAAGAAAATTTGTAGCCTAGGGAAACCGGCGTTGGAATTCCTCCGGAAAACGGCGCCCCGGGGTTATAGCTCAGTTGGTAGAGCGCTTCGTTCGCATCGAAGAGGTCAGGGGTTCAAATCCCCTTAACTCCACAGAATTTAGCTGGACTGCGCATCACCATATAATCGGAGCATGCCGATCACGCCCCTCACCCGAGGCCTCCATGACCAGCAGCCCGACCCTGAGCAGCGCGGGAGCGACCTGTGAGCGGCGGTCTCGTCGCGCTGCTTGACGACGTCGCAGCCATCGCCCGTATTGCGGCCGCCTCGGTCGACGACGTCGCAGCCGGTGCCGCCAAAGCGAGCGCCAAGGCCGCCGGTGTGGTCATCGACGACGCCGCCGTCACCCCGCAGTACGTCTCGGGGGCGGACCCCTCCCGCGAACTGCCGATGATCAAGAAGATCTTCTGGGGCTCGCTGCGCAACAAGCTGCTGATCATCCTGCCCGCACTGCTGGTCGTCAGCACCTTCATTCCCTGGGCGATCCCGTTCATCCTCATGCTCGGCGGCACCTACCTCTGCTACGAGGGCGCCGAGAAGGTCTGGCACAAGCTCCGTGGCCACCATACGGCGGACGAGGACTCGCCCGCCGTGGAGCGCGGCCCGGGCGCTGAATCCAAGGTGGTCAAGGGTGCCATCACCACCGACTTCATCCTGTCCTGCGAGATCATGGTCATCTCGATGAACGAGGTAACTGATCAGTCCCTGTTGGTCCGCGCACTCATCCTGGTCCTGGTTGCGTTTGTGATCACGGTCGCCGTGTATGGCGCCGTGGCACTGATCGTCAAGATGGATGACGTCGGCATGCACCTGGCTGCCAAACAATCCGCGAGCTCCCAGCGCATCGGCGAGATGCTCGTCAAGGGAATGCCCTCGGTACTGGCCGCGATCACCTTCGTCGGTACAATCGCCATGCTTTGGGTCGGTGGCCACATCATGCTGCAGGGAGCCTACGACCTCGGCTGGCACGGACCCTATGACATAGTCCATGCCCTCGAGCATCCTGTCGCCGAGCTCTCCGTGGTGGGCGGCTTCCTGGCGTGGCTGGTCAACACCCTGTGCTCCGCCGTCATCGGGCTCGCCTGGGGCCTTGTTGTCATGGCCGTTGTTGGCCCGCTGCTGAAAGTGCTGCCGTTCGGCAAGAAGAAGGGCGGGCACGAAGAAGGTGACGTCCGGGCCGCAGCCGCCGGTCACGGTCCCGCCGACCGTGAGTCCGGACCAGCCTCCTAGCCCCTAGCCCGGGGGCATCGTCAGTCTGAGGGGCCGTGCGGCTTCGGCGGCAGATGGCCGCGCCGGGACGCCTCACGGACCACCTGCCGGATGTTGGCAAAGAGCACGGCCTTGACTGCCGTCATGTCCGGGCTGTGGCCTTGCTTCAGCGCGCTCTCCAGGGTGCCGCAGTAGGCTTCAAGCCGCTGGGCGCCGGCCATCCCGGAGCTGACCCGCAGGCTGATGATGGCCTCCAGCGTGGTCTCGGCGTCGCCCCGGGTAAGGCCCTTGAAGATCTTCGCCGCCCGTACGGGGAGCATCACCAGGTACTCCTCCATGTACTGCTGCGCCACAGCCTCGCCGGCTTCATCCTTGAGATTCTGCAGCGCACCGTCATCCAGGACCGGAAGGTCCTGGCCCGCGTCCGGGTCCTCCGCCATGCAGCCACCTCATCCAGTTGTCTATGCCGTCCTGCGATCCGTACTGAAAATGTTCCGCGACGCAGCTCAAGAACCTGACACCGTCGTCGCAGGTTCGGATCAAGAGTTGGTTAGAATTTTGCCGACGTCTCCGGCCCGGCCGCTGAGGTCCGCGGTGATGGAAAAACAATGTCCCCGGACTGTGATTGTCCGCCGGGTCCGGAGTACATGGGGGGAATGCGTTCCGGACCCGGCAGTTCTGAAGCCCAGGTTCGCGGCTACCTTCTGCTTCAGGGACGTGAACAGTCTGTGGCCCGCACATTGGAAAACGCCGGAGCTACCTGAGAGTCAGGGTTCGGTTTTATCCCCCTGCACGCGGCGCGGGATGCGGCTCCTCCAAGGTTTCTCCAAGCCTGGGCGTGGCGGTTCCGTCTTGTGAGGCAGAAAGGCTTTTAAGACGGGAAAGGCGGTCAGGGGCAGGGCTTAGCCCCGCCCGCGACCGCCGGACGCGTGAAGAAGCGGCTACTGGCCGCCGCAGAACCTGCTGTAGGTGCTGCCTGCCTGCTCGTAGCCGGCCTTCAGATCCGTGAGCTTCGCCTGGTCCGGGGTTTCCTTGGCGGACTCGTCCGTGAATTCCAGGATGGCCTGCAGGGCGGGCCGCAGCTCGTCCGAGGACACGGCCTCGATGGGGCGGATTTGGTTGGCCAGGCGGGTCATGCCGGTCTTACCCACGGAGTTCGCGGGGTTCGAGACAACGGTCCTGATCCGGTCGCAGGTCTGCGCGGTGGTGAGCTGCGGGGAGGCGCAGGCGGAAGCGGAGAGGACGAACCCGGCGGCAAGCAAGGCGGTGGTAAGTTTCTTCATGTTTCCCTCAGTAGTTGATGTCAATCGATTGTAAGCAGACGCAACCCCCTCAGGACGGCCGGATTACGGCCGGGGCTAGCAGCCGCCGGACCGCTCGTCCTCCAGCTGCTCGTCCGACTCGATCCAGAGAAGCACGGAGAGCCGCTCTCCGATGCGCGACAGCACGGCGGTGATTTCCTCACCAAAGCCGTCCGGCGGCACCGCCAAAAGACCGGGGAGCGGCGCCGGGGCGATGAGGAACGGAAGGACGTCCTCCCTGTGGAGGACCTCCAGCACGGCCAGGAACCGTTGCCAGCCGCCCGCGCCGGCGGCGTAGTCCGAAGACGGCGAAGGTATTCCATCCACCACCCAGGCGGGGAACCTGCGGGCCAGCAGCAGATAGTCCGCGGCCGGCCGGTCCACGCCACACAACTCATCAAAGCCGGCCCAGAGCAGGTCCGGGGCGGCGCCCTTGACTGCCAGCTGCCCGGAGGGCAGGGCCAGGACGCCATGCTGGGAAGGGGAGGGCCGGAACAGCCCGTAGGCGCCCAGCTGCCGGTCCGTGCCGGGAGAAATGACCAGGCCCTGCCGAAAACCGGCCACTAAAGCCAGCCCTTCCGCTTGAAGATGAGGTACATCAGGGCGGCTGTAGCGACCATCAGGAGCATGGCCATGGGATAGCCGTACGCCCAGTGCAGCTCCGGCATGTGGTCAAAGTTCATGCCGTACACGCCGGCCACAAAGGACGGGGCGAAGAAGATGGCCGCCCACGAGGAGATCTTTTTCACCTGCTCGTTCTGCTGGGCGCTGGCCTCGTTCTGCCGGTTGGCCGTGAGAGTGCCGTCCAGGGTCAACGCGTTCTGCAGGAGGTCCCGGAAGGAGTCGGCCCGCGAAATTACCCGCTCCACGTGGTCCTCCACATCGCGGAGGTTGTGCTGCAGCTCGTCATCGGCAGCGAAGTCGTGGACCCCCGCGTTGAGCTGCTGCATCATTGCCGGCAGCGGATGGATGGCCCGCTGGAACTGGATGACCTCGCGGGCAAGTTCGTAGATCCGGCGCGAGACCGCCGGATCCCCGGAGAACAGCTGGTCCTCGATCTCGTCGATGTCGTTTTCCAGTCCCGCCACCACCGGGGCATAGTCGTCCACCACCTGGTCCAGCAGCGCATACAGCACTGCCGGCGGCCCGTGGCGAAGGAGGTCCGGCCGGGTCTCCAGCCGGCGCCGCACCTGTCCGACGCCGGACATCTCCGCGTGCCGGACGGTCACCACGAAGTTCCTGCCCACAAAAATATGAAGCTCACCGAATTCCACTGTTTCGGTGTCATCGCGGTACCGGGCCGGCCGGAGAACGGTGAAGAGGTTGTCGCCGTAACGCTCCAGTTTGGGCCTTTGGTGGGCCGAGATGGCATCTTCGACGGCCAGCTCGTGCAGGCCAAACTCCTCGGCGACGGCGGCCATCTCGGCTTCTGAGGGGCGGTACAGGCCGATCCAGGCCATTCCGCCATGGTTGTCGAGCGTTTCAAACGTCTGTTCCAGGTTTTCGGGCTCCGCGGTGCGGAGCCCGTCCACGTAGACGGCGTTATCGATGATGGTCACAGTCTGAAAGTCTCTCCGTCTGTTGGGTCAGGACATCACGGGCATCAGGACATCGCGCCGATGATGGCACCGGCGGCCGTCATCGCCAGGACATCGTGTCCGGAATCGATAAGGGTCAGAGCTGCCGGGCGTCCGGCAAAGCCGTTGTGGATGAGGTGGCCGCCCACGCGGAACACCAGTGCCAGGACGAAAGCGAACCATCCGCCGGCCAGAGCTGTGTCGAGTCCGAGTTTGCTGATCAGGATGGCGAGGAGGATCGCCGTCAGGGCTGCCGCACCCATCATGGGGCCCCAGATGGTGGTGCCGCCCTCGGAGTTCCGCAGTTCCTCTTCCGTCTTGCCCACGGCCTCCATCCAGCGCCTGCCGAGTACGCCGGGCAGATACCAGACGAAGCCGATGGCCATGCTGGCGAGGAAGGCAAGGAGCACCGCCACCCAGTTGATCTGAAAGACGTACGAGAGCCAGTCCACAGTCGCATCCTATTCCGGCCGCGCCGGCCCCTGGGCGGCCGCGGACTGACCAGCTGCCGACTGAACTCCTGCCGACTGAACTCCTGCCGATTGAACCAGGCGGCTGATCAGCGGCTCGGTCCGGTACGGGATGTGCGTGTGGAGCGCCAGCACTGTTTCGGTCCGGATGACACCCTTGATGCGCAGGATCGAGCGCAGAGCACCCTGAAGATTGTGCGTGTCCGTGGCCACCACCCGGCACCAGACATCGCCCCGGCCGGAGATTTCATGGACCTCGAGAACCTGGGGAATGAGCCGTAAAGCAGCGATCACACCGTCAAGCTCGCGGTGGGTCACCTCAATCGTCACGAAGGCGACGACGTCGTACCCCACCGACTCGAGGTCGATCTCACGGCCGCCGTCGTGCAGGATGCCCGAACGCAGCATCCGGCGTACGCGCGACTGGGCAGTATTCCGCGCGATGCCCAGTTTCTCGCTGAGTTCGCCGATCTGGACCCGGGGGTCCCGGATCAGTTCGAGCAGGATCTTCAGATCCGTGGGGTCCAAGGTGTTCAAATCGTCACTTCGGTTCATGAATCCGGCTAAAGATTGATGGTTTTGCTCAATTTTCCCACAGAATGCCGACCTCGGTACGCACTCCTGCCGCATTCTTTAGGTACCAATTTCCATCCGCGGGAGCAGCCTCCACAAGGGGCCGGTCTCCCCGGGCACACAGGCAGGGCACGGGCATGACCGTCTTTAGCGAACTTCGAATGCGTCCGGCTGCGGCCACCCGCTGGGGCTGGGATGCTTCCACCACCTCACGGCTGGCCATGGCCGGCGTCGTCATTTTCACGCTCCTGGTGGGAGCAAATCTGGCGACCCCGCTGTATCCGCTGCTTCAGGCGAGGCTGGGCATCGGTTCGCTGGGCATCACCGTGGCATTCGCCGCCTACGTCCTGGCGCTCGTGGCCACGCTCATGCTTGCCGGACACTGGTCCGACCACATCGGCCGCCGCGCTGCCCTCCTCCTCGCCGTCGTGACAGGGCTTGCGGGCGGCCTCGTCTTTGCGAATGCAGGCAGCCTGGCCGCCCTGTGCGGCGGACGGGCGCTGCAGGGCGTGGCTGTCGCCCTCGCCACCGGCGCCAGCTCAGCCGCACTTCGCGAACTGCTGCCGGAGCGGCCGGAATGGGCCTCCCGATTCACCCTGCTGGCCTCCGCCGGGGGAGTGGCCGCGGGGCCGGCGATCGGCGGGGTCCTCTCCCTGCTGCCCGGCTCCACCACGACGCCGTACCTCATCCACTCCCTTGTTCTGGCCGCGCTGCTCGTTCCGCTCTACCTGTTGCGTGCACGTCCCGCCATCAAACCGGCGGCAGGCCCCCGCCCGCTGAAAGCGCTGGCGCCGCGCCGCCCGACGGTGTCCCGGGAGGCCCGTGGGGCGTTCTGGCTGGCGGCGGCGGTCGGCTTCCTCAGCTTTGCCGTCTTCGGCTTCTGCCTGTCCCTTGCCCCGGCCTATTTCGCAAAGATTCTTGGCACCGACTCCCGGCCACTGATCGGCCTCCTCGCCGGGCTCACCCTGGGCTCGTCCGCCCTGAGCCAGCTGATCGGAGTCCGAAGCAGGTTCGCCGTGCCGGCAGGCCTTGCTGTGCTTGGTGGCGCGGTGGCGCTCATCGCGGCCGCAGCTGCTGCAGGCAATCCGTGGCTGCTGGCCGGAGCGAGCGTGGCCGCCGGCGCAGGCCAGGGCGTCGCCTTCCGGACCGTTTTCAACGACGTGGCGGGCAAGGTGGAGGCGTCCCGGCATGCGCAGATTATCAGCACTGTTTACGTGATCACGTACCTTGGAAGCGCTGTTCCGGTCATCGGGCTGGGGCTGGCGACGGCGGCTTACGGGCTTGATGCGGCCGTCACTGGATTTGTGGCAGGCTGTGCCGCTGCCGCCGGGCTGCTGGCCGTGATCACGTGGCGCCGCGCACTCTGCCGGTAGGTACAGGTAAACCGCCGTCGTCCGCTTCATCGCCGGCGCGCGCCACGGGCCGGGGGCAGGCTCAGCGCCGTCCTGACCTGCTGCCCGGCCGTTGCAAAGGAGCGTTTGCAAAGAAGTGATTGCAAAATAATCGTTGCAAAGGATTCTTTGCAAGCGTAGCCTTGGCGTATGGCCACTAAGCCGAACACCGAAGCCGCTGTTGCGCAGGAGTCTGCTGAGCAGGAGCCTCCTTATCAGGAGTCTGCTGAGCAAGGGCTTGCGGCCGGGCAGGAACTGCCGTTTCCCGTCCGGAAGATGGACCCTGCGTCCCTCAAAGCCCTGGCGCATCCGCTGCGCGTCCAGATCCTGGAAATGCTGTCCCGGTACGGCGCCCAGACGGCGTGCAGCCTTGGCGAGCTGCTGGGGGAGTCCAGCGGCTCCACAAGCTACCACCTGCGCCAGCTGGCCAAGCACGACTTCGTCCGTGAAGTGGAGGGGAAAGGCACGGCCCGGGAGCGGTGGTGGGAACGGCCGCGCGGTGCAATCGAGGTCTCGTCACCGGAACTGGCCAGTTCCCCCGCCACACAGGAAGCATCCCGGCTGGTCAACCGGGAGTTCGAACACCGCCGGCAGGCTGTGCTTGCGGATTTCATGGCGCACGGGGCGGACACCCTGGACAGGGATTGGCTGGAAGCCGCCACGGTGAGCACCGCCAATGTGCGGATGAACGAGCAGCAGCTGGGCGCCTACACCCGGGCAATGGAGGCCTACTCGTACCGGCTGCTGGAGGAAATCCGGGGCGGGGGCGAGCAGGAGGATGCCCGGCCGGTCCAGATCCACTTCAATGCCTTCCCCATCCTCGGGGTGCCTGCGTCCGCAGGCACCCGCGGCGAGCGCAAGGCCCAGAACACCGCCCCGGCGGAATCCGTCAGCACCAGACCCTCGAAAAAATCCGAAAGGAAAGAGCCATGAGCGCTCTGTCAGTCAACCATTCCATCTCCGGTTACCGCCGTGCCTCCGTGCTGGAAGCTGTGGCCGTCCGTGTCGGCGCCGGCCTGGTGGAATGGGCGGAGCGGCGGCGGGCTGTTCCGGAGGAAGCTGTCCGGCAGCAGCGGGACGCCGCGCGGCGCCGGGATGAACTCAACCTCCTCCGCAGCGACGTCCTTGGCGCGGCCCACTCGGGGCTGCTGCTGTCCCGCCGCTAGGCAACCCCGGTCCCGGCTGTCCGGCCGTTGCAGGGTCAGTGGTCGTCCGGCAGCGGTCCGTGGTTCCCGGGCATGTGTTCGAAGACAAGGGTCGTTTCGGTGTGGCCCACCACGGGGTCGGTGGCAAGGTTGTCCAGGACCCAGTCCCGAAGGTCCTCGGTGGTGGCGACGGCGATGTGCAGCAGATAGTCCACCGAGCCCGATGTGTGAAAGGTGGACAGCACGGCCGGCAGCTTGGGGACGCGGGAGGTGAACCGGTCGATCTGCTCCCGGTCGTGGGCCCGGAGCCGGACGGCGATCAGCGCCTGCACGGACCGGCCGATCGCGGAAAGGCTCAGTTTCGCCTCGAACCCCTGGATGATGCCCCGCTCCGAGAGGGCACGGGTGCGCATGAGGGCGGTGGACGGGGCGATGCCTACCAGCTCGGCCAGCTGCTTGTTGGAGATCCGCGCGTCGTCCACCAGGGCTGCCAGCAGCCGCTCATCAATGGCGTCCAGCGGCTCCTGCCCCGCGGCCGGCCGAATATTCTTCGCGTTGGTGCTCACGGATCCTCCTGAAGTGTTCTCCGTTCATCTTAGCGGCGCCAATTCGGCCAAGACATTCACAGGGAACGGGCACCTCCGAACATCTGCAAGATTGGAGGTCGCTTCGCCCGCGGGTTATTCAGGGAACCTGCAAGCCTGCCGGGTCCGGCCGGCCGTTCCGCCCGTGCTGCGCCGCGGCGGGATGTACGACGGCGGTGATCACCGCCGTCGTACATCCCAGGATGATGACGGCGGCCGCCAGCGCCGGCCAGCCAAGTGACTGGAACAGCAGACCTCCCGCCCAGCCCAGGATGCTGGAACCCAGGTAGTAGGCGAGGTTGTACAGCGATGCCGCCTGTGCCCGGCCCGACTCGGCGATGGCTCCGGTCCAGCCCGCGCCGATGCTGTGGGCGGCGAAGAAGCCGCCCGTGAAGATGATGAGCCCGGCAAGGATCAGCACCAGCACTTGGGTGAGGGTGAGGGCCAGGCCTGCCGCCATCACCGCGATGCCCGCCAGCAGCACTGTGCGGCGGCCGAAGCGCTGCGTGAGGGCGCCGGCCCAGCGTGACGTGGCGGTGCCTGACAGGTAGGCCAGGAAAATGAGGCTGATCAGCGTGGCGGGAAGGCTGAAGGGTTCCCCGGAGAGCCGGAACCCCAGGTAGTTATAGACGGCCACGAAACCGCCCATCAGCAGGAAGGCCTGCACGTAAAGTGCCAGCAGCCGCGGGTTCGCCATATGGCCGGACAGGGTCCTGGCCGCACCACGGAAGCCGATGCCGTGCGACGGCCTGAAACCGCGGGCCTTGGGGATCAGAACCAGAAACAGCACGGCCGCCACGGTCGCGAGGACGGACACGGACAGTGCCGCCGCGCGCCATCCCCAGAGCTCCCCGGCCGGTCCCGCCACGAGCCTGCCGGCCAGGCCGCCCAGCGTGGTTCCGGCGACGTAGCTGCCGGCAGCCAGGGCGGCGTGTGCCCTGTCGATCTCCTCGTTCAGGTAGGCGATGGCTATGGCGGGGATGCCGCCCAGGGCCATGCCCTCCAGCATGCGGAGTCCCAGCAGGACGGGGAAGGACGTGGCGAGCGGCACCAGCAGCCCCAACGCTGTGGCGAGGCAGATTCCCCAGGTCATGGCCTTCACCCGCCCGATCCGGTCCGCGAGGAACGACCAGGGGATGACGGTTACGGCCAGGCCCACGGTGGCCAGCGAGATGGTTAAGGCGGCTTCCGAAGCAGTTACCCGAAGTTCGGCGGCCATGATCGGAAGCACGGCCTGGGTGGAATAGAGCTGGGCGAAGGTGGCCACCCCGGCAAACGCCAGGCCGGCCAGGATCCTGCCGTAGGCCTGTGAACCCTTCCGGTGTCCGTCCCACCCGGCGTTGTCGCCTGCGCCGGCATCGGAAGGATGCCGAGGCTGACCCTGCGCGCTTGCGGTGACGCGCTGCTGTGGCGTTGGCATGCCCCCAGCTTAGATCTATGCTGACCTAGTATCCAATGCATGATTCGCTTGTAATTCATGCTCCAGTGGATTGATTGACGGAGGTAAACCGTGGATGTTGAGCACAGGCAACTGGTGCAGCTTTTGCCGATCCTGCCGCTGCTGGCGGAGCTCGGACGGACGCAGCACATCACCGAAACCGCTGAGCTGCTGGGCGTTCCGCAGTCCACGGTCAGCCGTGCGCTGGCGCGGGCCAGCGCCGTGGTGGGGACCGATCTGCTGGTCAGGGACGGCCGGGGCGTGCGGCTCACTCCTGCTGCGACGACGTTGCTCCCGTATGTGGAGTCGGCGCTCGCCGAGTTCCGTGCCGGCCTGGACCTTGTCCGGCACGAATCGGAGGTGGTGCGCGGCCGGATCGGCGTCACCTTCCAGCACACGTTCGGTGAGGCCACGCTGCCCCTGCTGATCAGTGCCTTCCGGAGCCGCTATCCGCAAACGGAGTTCGATCTCAGCCAGGGCTCGCGCGAGAGCTGTCTGGCGGAACTTTCGTCAGGCGCCGCCGACGTTGCCCTGACGGCACCCGTGGCACCGGCCAGCAGGGCCATCGGGTCCGCAGCGCTGTACCGGGAACCTCTGCGGCTCGTGGTGCACCACCGGCACCCGCTGGCGATGCGGACGTCGGTGGCCATGACCGAGATCCGGAAGGACCCGTTCGTCGCGCTCGGCTCCGGCTACGGCTTGCGCTCCCTGACGGATGCGCTGTTCCGGGAGGCCGGCTTCAGGCCACGCATAGCCTTCGAAAGCCAGGATTCACACACTGCGCGCGGCCTCGTTTCCGCCGGACTGGGGGTCAGCATCCTTCCCCCGGAAAACGGCAGCAGACCGGGCCGCGACGTCACAGCAGACACCGGAGACCTTGGCTGGGTCGAAGTCGCGCTGGAATCGGAACTGGCGTACCGCGAGATCGGCCTGTCCTGGCGGGAACGGCGCAGCGTTCGGGACCATGAACCGGATGCCGTGCGCCTCTTCCGGGAGCTGGTGCTGGAGGACGGGCCCGGACTCCTGGCGGGGCTGGTCCGGGCCCGCGCCGGAGCCTAGGAATAGGCGAGGCTTAGCATCAGGGCCTTCAGCTGTGCGTACTGTTCGGTTCCCATCCAGGCTTTGGCTGCCTCCCGGCTGGGGAATGCCGGTTCGGCAAAGATGGTCCGGGTCTGGGCGCCGCCGTTCCCCATGACGAGCAACGAACAGCCCGATGAGACGCCCGCGCCTTCTTGCAGGGACCGGGGATTGCTGATCTCCATGCCGTAGTGGTCTGCAGCTCCGAGGCGTTCCACGTCGAACCCGAAGTGGGGCGTGGTGCCGTCGGTTTCGCGCAGCCCGGGAACTGGCGCCCGGTCCAGGACCGTGCGCGTCACCGGGCCCGCTGTGCAGCCGATGCCGTTCGCGCCGCTTGAGATGCTGGCCAGGTCATCGCCGGTGGCGTCCGAGACGATCGCTTCCACCGGCTGCCACGGGGGCGCGTCGGTCCCCGGGCCGCGCTGCGTTCTCACCGACCAGTCCGCAGGGTAGGAGAAGGAGATGTGCCCGTCGGGGAAGGTGAAGGACTTCAGCGCGGGCTGGGCAGGCTGCGAGGGTGCAACGGGAACTGCGGGCGCTGCTGCCGCAGCCGTGCTCGCGGCACTCGTGGCCGGCGTGCTGGCAGCAGGCGTGGCGGGGGTGCCGGCAGCAGGAGTGGCCGCGGTGGACGCCGCAGCGGTGGGCGATGGTGACGGGGGTTCCGGTGCCGGGGTGGAAGCCGAACCGGCGGGACGAGGGCTTTCGGCGTGGACGTTTTCCGCCCCCTGCTGGGCTCCGCAAGCCGAAATTGCAAAGCTGATGGCAAGGCCGGCTGCGGCAACTGCCACTCCGGTTCCGAAACGATTGGAACGCATGGTTTTCTGATCCCCCTGATAAGCGCATAAGTGCGTACCGCGAGATTACTGAATTTTGGCTCCAGCGTTTGGATAAATTGGTCTCGGTTTGGAATCGATTCCTGAGGGCAGGACGGGGACCCCAGTGGCGTTCCGGGGCACTACTCCAAAAGCGCGCCAATCGCGCCTGCCACGGGGCCTGTCCGGGCGGAGCGCCAGCCCTTGCCCGCCCAGAGGTTCAGCCGCTCGGGGTCACCGGCGGCGGCCGCGGCCGCGCGGATGGGCGCGGTCAGGTGGTGGATGGCGGGGTAGCCCTGCGGGGCATCCAGGTGATCGCGGACAAAATCGTTGACGAGCGCCCGTGCGTAGCGGCCGGTGAATGCACGGGTGGGCGTGGTCTCGCTGAAGCGGTCGTCGCCCAGGGCATCCTTGTGCAGCTGTCGGGCGCCGCTTTCGTCCGTCCGCAGCAGCGCTGTGCCCACCTGCGCGGCAACGGCCCCGGCCCCAGTCACCGCCCTGACGGTGCCGGCGTCGGACACGGCGCCGGCCGCAACCAGCGGGAGTCCGACGGCGGCCCCCACCTCCCGGACCAGGTCGGCGGTTGACGGCGGCGTGGCTCCCTGTTGCGCTGCCGGCAGGAAAGCACCTGAGTGGGCACCGGCACTGCTGTGCTGGACGACGAGGGCATCGAAGCCGCAGTCCGCTGCCAGCTCAGCCTCGGCCCGGCTGGTGACCGTGGCGAGGACAGTCGACCCGGCCTTCCGGAGTGCCCGGACTACGGCGGAATCCGGAAGCCCGAAGGCGAAGCTGACCAGCTCAACGGGATCCTGCAGCAGGAGGTCGATCTTCTCCTGCCAGGCATCGTCGTCGTCAAGCACCAGCGGCGGCACGCTGACGCCATAGCGCGCGGCGTCCTGGCCGAGGCTGCTCCTGTACTCCTCCAGGGCAGCCACGGCATCGGGGGAAGGGCTCAGCTGGGCAGGGTCGGGCACAAAGACGTTGACGCCAAAGCGGATGCCGGCCTCGCGGCAGGCGCGGATCTCGGCGCTGACCGCCTCGGCACTCTTGTAGCCGGCGGCGAGAAAGCCCAGTGCTCCGGCGCGGTGGACGGCGGTGACGAAGCCCGGCGTCGACGTCCCGCCCGCCATGGGCGCTGCGATGATGCTGGTACCAATCTCGGCGAAGGGCATGGCCGGCTCCTTGGGGCTACTCAGTAATCTGTTCTGGTGACTAACTCTGACAACCTATCCGGTGCGGCCCCCAAAGCGTCCAATGCCGCAGCGTCCAATGCCGGCGCATCCAACGACGCCGCAGCCACTGTGTCCCGGTCCGGTTCTGTTCCGGACGGCGCCGCGGACTCGCACGGCGTCGTCATCGGCCTCGACATCGGCGGCACCAAGACGAGGGGCGTCCGCTTCGAAGGCGGGGAACCGGTGGCGGACGAGAGCGTGGGAAGCGCCAACGTCCAGAACGTCACCCGCGAGGAGGCCGCCGCGCATCTGGCAGAGCTTTTCGCCAGAATCGGCCGCGGACCGGTGGCCCGCGTGTATGCCGGTGCCGGCGGGATCGACACGGAGGATGACGCCGCCGCGCTGGCCGCCCTCATCGAGCCGCACGCTCCCGGGGCCCGGATCACCGTGGTTCACGACTCCCGGCTCCTGCTCGCGGCCGGCGGGGCGAGCACCGGCGTCGCCGTCATCGCGGGCACCGGCTCGGCCGCCTGGGGTACGGACGGCCGCGGCAGCGAGGCACGCGCCGGCGGCTGGGGCTACCTCCTGGGCGATGAGGGCAGTGGCTACTGGCTGGGACGGGAGGCAGTGCGGCACAGCCTGCGGCGCATGAACCAGGGACAGGAGCCGGACGAACTCACCCGCGCGCTGCTGGACTCCTGCAGCACGGATGACCCCAACAAGCTGATCGCACTGTTCCACTCCCCGGACACCGGACGCCGCTTCTGGGCGCAACGGGCGCGGCTGGTGGTGGAGGCGGCCGAGGCCGGCCACAGTATCAGCCGGGATCTGATCGACCAGGCAGGCAGGGACCTGGCGGACATGGCGGCCCAGGTTCTCCGCCAGTTGGGGCTGGAGGGACCCGTCATCCTGGGCAGCGGTCTGGGCATGAATGTGGTGCGGCTCCAGGAAGCGTTCCGGAAGCACCTTGCCGCAGCAGGGGTCAGCGACGTGCGGATCCTGGCGCAGGACCCCGTTTTCGGTGTCCCGCTGCTGGTCCGCGAGCAGGCCTAGGACCCGGTCGGCGGCCGGGCTTCACACAGGTTGAGGGGCGGTACGGGGCTCTGCCGCAGCGGACGCACATCAGCGGCACACGGGCGCCGCGGGGCTACGCTGGAGCCATGACCGTTCTCTTCGACACACGTCCTGCCGCGTACGCGGTGATTATCCGCGACAGCGCGATCCTTCTGGCGTACTGGAAGCAGGACGGCAAGGAAGGCTGGACGCTGCCCGGCGGCGGGCTGGATCTCGCGGAGCATCCCGTGGACGGCTGTGTCCGCGAGGTCTTCGAAGAGACGGGGTACCACGCCGAGGTCGGCGCCATGCTGGGGATCGACGTCGGGCATTGGCCGGCGGGTTCTCGGCTGGACGGGACGGACCGTGACTTTCAGGCGCTCCGCCTGGTGTACGAGGCCAGGATTACCGGCGGGGAGCTTACCCACGAAACGAACGGCACCACCACGCATGCCGCGTGGATACCGCTGACCGACGTCGGCACGCTCAACAGGGTGTCACTGGTGGACGCCGCGCTGCGGCTGTTCCGGGAGCGGCCGGTCAACGGCAAGCTTGACTGAGCCTTCGGGGATCTAAATTTTATGCCCCGTCTCCCTAGCCAGCCGGTGCGCCACTGGCTATTCTGGGGGAGTCCGCGGACGTTCTGCCCTGCGGCGGCCGGTCCGGCACGAACTTCGAACGGGGAGGTGGACCTGATGATTGCAGAATTCGCGCGCGCAACGCGCCCTGCCGAAAACACCTTCATGATCCCCGCCCCTGTTGCCGCCCGCTCCTAGCCAGCTCAGTCAGTGCACCCAGCACAGCTGTGCTGCCCGGCGCCACTTCGGGGCCAACCCGAGGTTCACAGTGAAAATTTCTTCCGGCATCCGTGCCAACCAGCTTCAATTTCAAAACCCTTCAACAACACCTGCCCCCATGACCGGCCCGCTCGCGTACGGATTCACGGCGGCAACGGCGGAGCACTTCGCGGCCCATCCCGCAGACGGCGGCGAGGCTGCGGGGCGGATCGTCCGGGTGGACCGGAACCGCATTGTCGTAGCCACCGCCGGGGGACTGGTGCACCTGCCGTACCCGGCGGACGCAAGTCCGGCCACCGGCGACTGGATCTGGCTTGGCCGCAACCGGGCTGCGGAGCCGGCCGTCGTCGCCGTGCTTCCGCGGACGTCTGAGCTAAGCCGCAAGCGCGCCTTCGACCCGTCCACCGAAGCGCAGGTCCTCGCCGCCAACATCGACATGGTGGGCGTCGTGGTTCCCGTGGACCGCCCGCTGAGCCACAACAGGCTCGAACGGACCCTGGTGGCCGTCTGGGATTCCGGTGCCACACCGTTGGTGATTATCACAAAGGCAGACCTGGCAGACATCGCCGATGACGTCGTCGGGAAGGTCATCCTGCAGGCGGCCGGCGTGGACGTGGTGACCACCTCCGCCGAGCAGGGGGACGGCATCGACGAACTGCTCACGCGGGTACAGCCGGGGTGGACGATTGCCCTCCTCGGGCCCTCCGGGGCCGGGAAGTCCACGCTCATCAATGCCCTCGTGGGGCACCACGTGCAGTCGACCGGCGATGTGCGCGCGGCCGACGGCCGGGGACGCCACACCACCACGGCGCGGGAGCTGGTGCCGCTGTCCAACGGTGCCGTGCTGATGGACACCCCGGGTGTCCGCGGGTTCGGGCTGTTCGACGCCGAGGACGGCATGGAGGAAATGTTCGGTGACCTGCAGGTCCTCTTCGGGCAGTGCCGCTTCTCCGACTGCGCCCATGACAGGGAACCGGGGTGCGCCGTCCAGGCAGCGCTTGAGGACGGGTCCCTGGAGGAGCGGCGCTGGGCCAGCTACCTGAAGCTGCAGCGCGAGCTCGCCGCCCTTGAAAGGCGCCACGACGCTGCCGCGCGAAGGGCGTACCAGCGTGAATGGCACCAGAAGGTGGTGGTGGCCGGCCGGAGCCAGCGGGCCGCCGAGCGCTACCGGCATAGCTGACTGGCACTCCTGAAAACATTTGAGTTTTTGTCCAGATAATGGCCGCTCCGGGGCCTTTTGGCGCCATTATCTGGACAAAAACTTCGCCGCCCATCCGAACGGGGAGTGCACCGAATTAACAGTGTTTGTCTCCGAATGATTACGGTGTGTGCGCCTGCGGAGGTTTTGCTTCAGGCAGTGGTTACGCTGTGTCGAGGCGCGCTTTACAGCCAAAAAACAGCATGCATATGATCAGTTCGCTTTACCGTCCGATGTTGCCGCCCAACAGTTAGGTAAGCCGGGTATGGCCGAAGCCATGATTGAGTTCCAGAGCGTCACCAAGCAGTATCAGAGCGGCCAACCGGCGGTGGACCAGCTGAGCATGTCCATTGACCGTGGCTCCATCACGGTGTTCGTAGGACCATCAGGCTGCGGCAAGACCACCTCCCTGCGCATGATCAACCGGATGGTGGAGCCCACGTCCGGAACCATCACCGTGGGCGGACGGGATGTCACCTCCGTGCCGGCAGCCGAGCTCCGGCGCTCCATGGGCTACGTGATGCAGTCGTCGGGGCTGATGCCGCACCGCTCCGTCGTGGACAACATCGCCACCGTGCCCCGTCTGAACGGCGTTCCGAAGACCGATGCCCGCAAGCGTGCGGAAGAACTGCTCGACGTCGTCGGGCTGGCTCCGTCACTCGGCAAGCGGTATCCGTCACAGCTCTCCGGCGGCCAGCAGCAGCGCGTCGGCGTGGCCCGGGCGCTCGCGGCCGATCCGCCGGTCCTGCTGATGGATGAGCCCTTCAGCGCCGTGGACCCCGTGGTCCGCGACGAGCTGCAGCAGGAACTGCTGCGCCTGCAGCGCGACCTCGCCAAGACCATCGTCTTCGTCACCCACGACATCGACGAGGCCACCGTCCTCGGGGACAAGGTGGCAGTCTTCGCCGTCGGCGGCAAGCTGGCCCAGTACGCCACGCCGGAGGAGATCCTCCGGGCTCCGGCCAACGAGTTCGTGGCTTCCTTTGTGGGCCGAGACCGCGGGTTCCGGCACCTCGCCTTCACCACGGCCGACGGCGTGGCGGTCCATCCCGTGGAAACGGTCACCCGGGGCGGGAACTCCGCTGCCAGCGTGGACGGCTGGCGCCTCGTGGTGGATGAGCAGCAGCGCCCGCTCGGCTGGGAAGGGCCCGGCCCGGACTCCCGGCTGGTGCCCGGCGGCTCCCTGTTCCGGCCCGGCGGCACCCTCCGGCGCGCCCTGGACGCCGCGCTGTCCTCGCCCTCGGGGCTCGGTGTCGCGGTCGACGGCGATGGCAAGGTCGCCGGCGTCGTTAAGGCCGCGGATGTGCTCGCCGTCATCGAATCCGCGCGACGCACCCGGCAGGGCGCACTCTGATGGAGTGGTTCCTGGCGAACAGTCCCATGGTCTTCGAACGGGCCGGCCAGCACCTGGTTCTGGCCCTGGTCCCCATGGTCCTGGGTTTGCTGATCTCCATTCCGCTGGCACAGCTGGCCCGTCGGCACAGCGCACTCCGGCACACCGTGACCACCGTGAGTTCCCTGCTGTACACCATCCCCTCGCTGGCGCTGTTCATCATCCTGCCGCCGCTGCTGGGGACCCGGATCCTCGACCCGCTGAACGTCATCGTCGCGCTGACCATCTACGCTGTGGCACTGCTGGTGCGGGCGGCCATGGACGCCTTCGATTCCGTCAATGACGACCTCCGGCAGTCGGCCGTGGCCATGGGGTACAAACCGGCCGCCCGGTTCCTGCAAATCGACCTTCCGCTGTCCCTGCCGGTGATGTTCGCCGGCCTGCGCGTGGTGTCGGTGAGCAACATTTCGCTGGTGAGCGTCGCCGCCCTGCTGGGCGTGGGAAACCTGGGCATGCTGTTCACGGACGGTCTGCAGCGGAACTTCGTCACCGAAGTGGTGGTGGGGATTGTCGCCATCCTGCTGCTGGCGCTGGTGATGGACGCGCTGCTGGTGATCCTGGAACGCATCCTTACGCCGTGGACCCGGGCCGGAGCGGTGCGGACCGATGCGCAGGCGAAGTCCGGCGCCGAGTTCCTCGCCGACGCCAAAGTGCATGCGGGGGCAGGCTCATGAACATCTTCACCGAAACGTTTGCGTGGCTCGCCGATCCTGGGCACTGGTCCGGGCCGGGAGGCATCCTCGTCCGGCTGCTCGAACACCTTCAGTACAGCGCCCTCGTCCTGGTCATCGCCGCGGCCATCGCTGTTCCCGTGGGGCTGTACATCGGGCACACGGGACGGGGCCGCGTGGTGGCCGTTGCCGTGGCCGGTGCCCTCCGCGCGCTGCCCACCCTCGGTCTGCTGGTGCTGTTCGCCCTGATTGCCGGAAGCGGGCTCATGCCGCCGGTGTGGGCACTGGTCATCCTGACGGTGCCGCCGCTGCTGGCCGGCACGTATGCGGGCATTTCCAGCGTGGACGCCAGCGTGGTGGACGCGGCCCGCGCCATGGGCATGAAAGAGCTGCAGGTCCTGTTCGGCGTGGAGGTGCCGAACGGTCTCCTGGTGATGTTCGGGGGCATCCGCACCGCCGTTCTGCAGGTGATCGCTACGGTGTCCGTGGTGGCCTACCTTCCACTCGGCGGCCTGGGGCGCTACCTGTTCGACGGGCTCGTCCTCCAGGACTTCCCGAGAATGCTGGCAGGTTCCCTCCTCATCGCCGCGCTGGCGATCGTCGTCGACCTTGTTTTGGCCGCCGTCCAGCGGCTGGTTGTTTCACCCGGACTTTCCGCCCGTTCCAAGGGCGGCCGCAAGGCCGCCACCGATCTCTCGGCTGCCGCGCCCGCGGCGGCCGCTGTTCAAGGAGGCACCGCATGAAGTATCCCGTCCGCACGACTCTTACCCGCCGTGGCCTGGGCGGCCTCGCCGCCGGTGTCGGCGTCGCCCTTGCCCTGGCCGCCTGCAGCAGCGGCAATCCGCTGTCTTCCCCCAGCACGAGCGCAACCGGCGGGGCCACCGCCGGCGGTTCGCTCGTCGTCGGTTCCGCGGACTTCCCGGAAAGCCAGATCATCGCCGAGATCTACGCAGGCGCCCTGAACGCTGCGGGGGTCACGGCCACCACCAAGCCGAACATCGGTTCCCGCGAGATCTATTTCAAGGCCGTCCAGGACGGGTCGGTGGACGTGGTTCCCGACTACTCCGGCAACCTCCTGTCCCACGTTGACGCGCAGGCCGCCGAGGTCACCCCGGAGGACGTCTACAAGGCCCTGCCGGGCAAGCTGCCGAAGGGGCTCGCCGTGCTGGAGCCGTCCAAGGCAGAGGACAAGGACGCCATGGTGGTCACCAAGGCCACCGCGGAAAAGTACCAGCTGAAGTCCATCGAGGACCTGGCCAAGGTCTGCAAGGACCTGACCATGGCCGCGCCCGCCACTTTTGAAACCCGGTCCTACGGGTTCCCGGGGCTGAAGAAGAATTACAACTGCGAACTCAAGGCGCTCAAGCCCTTCAGTGACGGCGGCGGCAACCTCACGCTGCAGGCCCTGCTGAGCGACGAGGTCCAGGTGGCAGACATCTTCACCACCACGCCGTCCATCGCGGACAACGACCTTGTTGTGCTGGAGGACCCGAAGAACAACTTCAAGGCACAGCAGGTGCTCCCGCTCTACAACGACGCCAAGGTGACGGACAAGGCCAAGGAGGCGCTCAACAACGTTTCCAAGACTCTCACCACCGATGACCTGATCAACCTGAACCGGGCGGTCAGCGGAAGCCAGAAGCAGAACGCCAAGGACGCCGCCGCTGCCTGGCTCAAGGACAAGGGCATCGTCAAGTAGTCCGCGCTGCTGACTAAAAAACCAGTAC
>NZ_JBHVBL010000037.1:0-46418 GCF_042668165.1 Arthrobacter sp. NPDC057388 | reverse complement strand
GGCGCGGCCGCCTTCGCAGCTGCGGGTTTACAGCTGCCTGCTTTTCAGCTGGGTACTT
Organism: Arthrobacter sp. NPDC057388; assembly: GCF_042668165.1. Classification (NCBI taxonomy): domain Bacteria; kingdom Bacillati; phylum Actinomycetota; class Actinomycetes; order Micrococcales; family Micrococcaceae; genus Arthrobacter; species Arthrobacter sp. NPDC057388. The sequence continues at coordinate 46,360 of NZ_JBHVBL010000037.1, read as the reverse complement.
TCAGCCTCGGGGTACTGCCATGTACTTGGTCTCGAGGAATTCCTCGATGCCCAGCCGGCCGCCTTCACGCCCCAGGCCCGAGGCCTTGATGCCGCCGAAGGGCGCCGCCGGGTTGGAGACGATGCCGGTGTTCAGGCCCACCATACCCACCTCAAGGGCGTCGCCCATGCGGAAGCCGCGGTCCACGTCCTGCGTGAACAGGTAGCCCACCAGGCCCCAAGGAGTGTCGTTGGCCAACCGGATGACCTCTTCCTCCGTGTCGAACGGAATCACCGGGGCCACGGGTCCGAAGATCTCCTGGCTCATCAGGTCCGACTCCGGGTTCACTCCGGACAGGACAGTGGGCGCGTAGAAGTAGCCAGGGCGGTCGGGACGGGAGCCGCCGCAGACCACGCTGGCCCCCTTGGACACGGCGTCATCCACCAGCTCCTGGACCTTGTTCAGCGCCTTCTCCTCAACGAGGGGCCCGACGTCGGTCCCCGCCTCGGCGCCGTCGCCCACCGACAAGGCACCGAGGCGGGCGGCCAGCTTTTGCGCAAACTCGTCCGCTACGGGGCGCTGGACAAAGAGCCGGTTGGCAGCGGTGCAGGCCTCGCCCATGTTGCGCATCTTGGCAGCCACGGCACCCTCCACCGCCCGGTCCAGGTCAGCGTCCTCGAACACGATGAACGGCGCGTTCCCGCCCAGTTCCATTGAGGAGCGCATCACATGCTCGGCGGCCTGCTCCAGCAGCCGCACGCCCACCCCGGTCGAGCCGGTGAAGCTGACCTTGCGGGCGATGCCGCTGGACATCCACGGCGACACGACGTCGGAGGCCTTGCTGGTGCAGACGACGTTGAGCACGCCCTGGGGCAGCCCTGCTTCCACCAGGATGTCCACCAGCGCCAGGGAGGACAGCGGGGTGAGGTTGGCCGGTTTGAACACCATGGTGCAGCCTGCCGCGATGGCCGGCCCGATCTTGCGGGTGCCCATGGCGAGCGGGAAGTTCCACGGCGTGACCAGCACGCACGGGCCAACAGGCTCCTTGGACACCAGGATCCGGTTCTTGCCGTCGCCGGTGGTGGTGAGGTCGCCGCCGATGCGCACCGCTTCCTCGGAGAACCAGCGGAAGAATTCGGCGGCGTAGGCCACCTCGCCCTTGGCCTCGGCGAAGGGCTTGCCCATCTCGGTGGTCATGATCAGGGCCAGTTCGTCCTGGCGGGCCATGATCAGGTCGTAGGCGCGGCGCAGGATTTCGCTGCGCTCGCGCGGCGCCGTCTTTGCCCACTCCTTCTGCACGCGGCCGGCGGTTTCGATAGCCCGCCGGGCGTCTTCCGGGCCGCCGTCGGCGACCGTGGCGATGACCTCTTCGGTGGCCGGATTGACGACGTCGAAGCGCTTGCCGGAGGCGGCTTCCGCCCACTCGCCGTCGATGAAAAGTCCGGTGCTCACCTTGGCGATGGCGTCCAGTGCCTTCTGTGAGGTGCGGGAGGTGGAGGTCTGGGTTGTCATGTCAGGAATCCTTTTCGGTTTGTATTAGGGAAGTTCCGGGGCCTTGCGTGGACTGGGGCACAGGTACTTATGCCGCAGCCGTGGAGAGGTTCAGCCGGCAGTGCCGGGATCGAGCAGCTGGGCGAGGTGGCGTCCGGGCCGCTCGTCGTCCAACTGCTTGACCTGCATCGCGCAGGAGAAGCCGTCGGTGAGCACCACGGATTCACTGCCGGTGCTGCGCAGCGCCGGGGCGAGCGCCTGTTCGGCGACCTGCATGCTCACCTCGTAGTGCTCCTTCTCGAAGCCGAAGTTGCCTGCCACACCGCAGCAGCCGGAAGCGTCCACCACATCGTTAATGCCGACGGCGGCCAGCGCGGCTTTCTGTGTTCCGGCGCCAAAGACGGAGTACTCGTGGCAGTGCGTCTGCAGCACCACCTGTTCCGGCAGCGGCCGGGCCGGGGCGGGCAACCAGCCAGCGCGTGCCAGCTGGTCCACGTGCGAGGCGAAGCTGCGCACCCGGGCCGCCACCCGCTTGGCCTGGTCCGTGTGGACCAGTTCCGGGAGGTCCTTCCGAAGCGCGGCGGCGCAGCTGGGCTCGACCACCACGATGGGGCGGTCCGTTCCGTCATCGAGCACTTCGGCGGCGTTGCTGAGCAGCTTCTTGGCGGTGTCCAGCTGGCCGGTGGAGGTCCAGGTCAGCCCGCAGCAGGCATCGGCCGAGCACTCGGTCCGCTCCCCCGCGCCGGCCAGGACGCGGGCCGCTGCACCGGCCACCTCGGGCCGGAAGCCCTTGGTGAACGTGTCCACGAACAGCACCACGCCATCTTTCCGGGTGCCGGAAGCAACGGCGCCTTCGGCACCGGGCCGGCTCCCGCCGTCGTGCTCCCTGCCGTTCCTGCCCGGCATGGCGACGCCGGCGGCGGCAACCTCCTTGCGCCATTCGCTGCCGCCCGCGAACCGCGGCATCGAGCGTTCAGTGGTGAGCCCGCCGAGTGCTGCCGCCACCTTGGCCAAGGGCGTGGCAAGCACGGCGTTGACCAGCGGCGCCACCCGGCCGGTGACCTTGAGCCAGCGCGGCAGCCAGCCGAGGGAGAAGTGGGAGAGCGGCCGGATCCGGCCCCGGTAGTAGTGGTCGAAGAACTCGGACTTGTAGCTGGCCATGTCCACGCCCGTGGGGCAGTCGCTGGAGCAGGCCTTGCAGGAGAGGCAAAGGTCCAGTGCCTCGCGGACCTCCTCGGACTTCCACCCTTCCTCCACAGTGCGCGCACCGCGGACCATGTCCTGGAGCACGCGGGAACGGCCGCGGGTCGAGTCCTTCTCATCCCGGGTCGCCCGGTAGCTGGGGCACATCACGCCGCCGGCGTCGGTGCGGCAACGGCCCACGCCGATGCAGCCCTGGACGGCGTGGACCCACGGGTCGATGCCGCTTCCGGCCGCATGCGCCGGATTGTCCGTCTCCGCGGAGGACCCGCCGCCGGAGTGCAGCGGCCGGAGGTCGAAGCTGGTGCGCCACTCGCGCTGCGGCACGCCGTCCAGCGCCAGGTTCTCATCCAGCGGATCCGGATCCGTGAGCGATCCCGGGTTCAGGATGCCGGCGGGGTCCCACAGCCTGCGGTAGGCGGCGAACGCGTCCAGCATGCGCGGGGAGTACATGAGCGGCAGCAGCTGGGAGCGTGCCCGGCCGTCGCCGTGCTCGCCGGAGAGCGAGCCGCCGTGCCGGACCACCAGTTTGGCAGCCTCGGCAGAAAACGTCCGGAAGACGTTCCGGCCCTCTTCGGTGCGCAGGTCGTACGTAATGCGGATGTGCATGCAGCCGGCTCCGAAATGCCCGTACATGACGCCCTGCAGGCCATGGCTTTCCAGCAGCCCGCGGAAGTCCGCAAGGTAATCGGCCAGGTTTTCCGGTGCGACGGCGGAATCCTCCCAGCCGGGCCAGGACTCCCCGCCGGTGGACAGCCGGGACGAGAGCCCGGCGCCGTCCTCGCGGACGCGCCACAGCGATGCCCGCTCCACGGCGTCGGGAACCGGCCGGCCCGCCACGAGCCGGCCGTTCTCCTGGAGGCGGGCCAGAAGGCGGCCGGCCTCGGCCTGCACTTCGGCGGGATCATCGCCGTCGAGGTCCACGTACAGCCAGGCTTTGCCTTCGGGCAGTCCCAGCACCGCGCCTTCGCCGCGGCGGAACCTCATGGTGTCCACGATCGCCTCGTCGATGCCTTCCACAGCGGCCGGGGAGAATTCGAGGATGGTTTCAATGTCCCGCGCCGCATCCACCACATCCGCGTAGCCAAGGCACACCAGCAGCGCGCTGGCCGGTTGGGGCACCAGCTTCATCCGTGCGCCGGTGATGATCACGCACGTGCCCTCGGAACCCACCAGGGCCCGGGCCACGTTGAAGCCCTTCTCCGGGAGCAGGTTGGCCAGGTGGTACCCGGACACCTGCCGCTGGATCCGGCCCAGTTCGACGCGGAAGTCGGCCAGGTTGCTGCGGGCCAGGTCCTTCAGTTCTGCCGTGAGGGCGTCGGCGCGCGCTGCGGCCGCCTTGTCATCCGGGTGCGTGGCACGCAGCCCCGTGGCGGTCGCGGTGAGACGGGCCCCGTCAGAGGTTACGACGTCGAGCTCTGCCACATGATCGGAGGTGCGGCCGTACCGGACGGAGTGGTTACCGCACGCGTCGTTGCCGAGCGACCCCCCAATGGTCGCGCGGTTCTTGGACGACGGGTCAGGGGCGAAGGTGAACCGGTTACCGGTGGCCTGCTCCACCGCACGGGAGAGCACGGCGAGCACCACGCCCGGCTCCACTGCCACGGTGCCAGCCGCCTCGTCAATCCCGTGAATCCGGTTCATGTGCCGGGAGAAGTCCAGCACCACGCCGGGACCGATGGCGTTGCCCGCCATGGACGTTCCGCCGCCGCGGCTGATCAGCGGCGTTCCGGTTTCGCGGCACACCGCCAGCGTTGCCACCACGTCCTCAACCGACCGAGGGAACACCACGGCCAGCGGCGGCACCCGGTAGTTGGATGCGTCATACGCGTATTCGGCCAGGCGCCGCGGCGAACTGTCGGCACTGATCCCGGCTGCGGACAGCCTGGCCAGGACCGTCTGCCGGCTGGCCTGCGGCACGGCAGACGGTACCGCGGCGCGCGGAGCGTCGGACAGGGAAGAAACAGTCATCGTGCGGCTCAGGCTCCGGCGGTGGCGGGGACGGCTCCCACGACGGCCCCGACGGCGGCCTCGAAGCGCTCCAGGCCGGTGGCGATTTCCTCGGCGGTAACAACCAGCGCCGGAATCAGGCGGACAACGTTGCCGGCCGGACCACAGGTCAGGGTCAGCAGGCCCTGCTCCGTGGTGGCCTGCTGGACGGCGGCGGCCGTCGCGGCGTCCGGCTTACCGTCCTCGGAGGTGAACTCAATGCCCTGCATGAGGCCGCGGCCGCGGACGTCGCCGATCACCGGGAAGCGCTCCTGGATCTCCCTGAGGCCAGCCTGCAGCTGCTCGCCGCGGACGCGGGAGTTTTCCACGAGGCCTTCCTCCTTGACCACCTCGAGGGTGGCCACGCCGGCGGCGGCGGAAACGGCGTTGCCGCCGTAGGTGCCGCCCTGCGATCCGGGCCAGGCTTTGGACATGGTCGCGGTGGAGGCAGCGATGGCGGAAATCGGGAAACCGGAGGCAATACCCTTGGCCGTGATGAGGATGTCCGGCGTTGCTGCGGAATACTGGTGGCCCCAGAACTTGCCCGTACGGCCCACACCGGCCTGGACCTCGTCGAAGATCAGCTGGATGCCGTATTTGTCTGCACGTTCCCGCAGCCCTTCCATGAAGGCCGGCGGGGTGGGCAGGTAGCCGCCGTCGCCCAGTGCAGGTTCGATCAGGAACGCGGCAGTGTCGTTGGGGGCCGTGCGGGTCTGCAGCAGGTAGTCGAGTTCCTGCAGCGCAAACTCCACTGCCACGGCCTCGTCCCAGCCATAGCGGTAGGCGTACGGGAAGGCGGACATGTGGACGCCGGCCATCAGCGGGGCGAAGCCGGCCGAAAACTTGGTGCCGGCGGTGGTCAGGGAGGCAGCGGCCACGGTACGGCCGTGGAATCCGCCCTGGAAAACGACGATATTGGGGCGGCCGGTGGCCATCCTGGCCAGCCGGATCGCGGCTTCGACGGCCTCGGACCCGGAGTTGGCGTAGAACACGGAGTCCAGGCCGGAGGGAAGAACTTCGCCGAACTTTTCCGTCAGCTCCAGCAGGGGCTGGTGCATCACGGTGGTGTACTGGGCGTGGATGATCTTGCCCACCTGCTCGCGTGCGGCCGCCACCACCTTCGGGTGGCAGTGGCCGGTGCTGGTCACGCCGATGCCGGTGGTGAAGTCGAGGTAGTCGTTGCCGTCCGTCCCGTAGATCCAGCTGCCAAGGGCGTGATCCACAACGACGGGGGTTGCTTGCTTGAGTGCGGGGCTGAGGGAAGTCATGCCCACCATGATGCACGTCACATCTGTCTATTGTCAACAATCCTGCAATAGAGGTACGGTTGTGGCGTGCATAACACTGAGAACACCCAACTGCTCCAGGCATCCGCTGCCGCGAGCCAGCCCACCCCCGGCCCTTCCGCGGAACAGCGGACGCCACGCGTGGTGATCCTGGCTGCCGAAGGTCAGGCCCGGCCCTACAACCTGGGTGCCATGGAAGCCCTGGCCAACGTCACCGTGACGGACGCCGCCGGACTTCCGGACGCGGCCCGCGGCGCCGACATCCTGTTCCTCTGGGACTTCTTCTCGTCGGCCCTGCGGGACGCCTGGACGCATGCGGACTCCCTCAAATGGGTGCACGTGGCAGCCGCCGGGGTGGACGCCATGATGTTCGACGAGCTCCGCGCCTCCGATGTGGTGGTCACCAACGCCCACGGCACGTTCGACCGGCCGATCGCGGAGTTTGTCCTGGCGTCCATCCTGGCCCACGACAAGCAGCTGCACCTGAGCAAGAAACTGCAGCAGCAGTCCGTGTGGCGGCACCGCGAGGTAACCCGCACGGAAGGTTCGCGCGCCCTGGTGGCGGGCACCGGGGGCATTGGCCGCGCCACCGCCCGGCTGCTGCGGGCAGCGGGCCTGGAGGTCCGCGGCGTGGGCCGCACCGCCCGGGAGGACGACCCGGATTTCGGCACCGTTTACCGGAGCGCCGACCTGGTCGAACATGCCGGCTGGGCGGACCATGTGGTGCTGATCGCCCCGCTCACGGAACAGACCCGGCACATGATGAATGCCCGCGTCCTCGCCGCAATGAAGCCCTCCGCGCACCTCATTAATGTTGGCCGCGGTGCCCTGGTGGACGAGCCGGCGCTGGTCCAGGCCCTGCGGGACGGGCAGATCGCCGCCGCATCACTGGACGTGTTCAGCGAAGAGCCCGTCCCGGCGTCGCACCCCTTCTGGGGCATGGAGAACGTCCACATGTCCGCCCACATGTGCGGTGACGTCATCGGCTGGCGCGACGCCCTTGCCCGGCAGTTCCTGGACAACCTCGAGCGCTGGACCGCAGGCGGCCGGCTGGCCAATGTGGTGGACAAGGAACGCGGCTACGTCAGCGGCAGCTGACCTCGCCAGCCACACGCCCGGCCCTGTGCGGCAACGCCGGCATGCAGTAGTTTTGTGTGAGGCAGGCCACATGGGCTAAATTGTAAACAATCTACTATCCCCCATCGGAGGTGTCTTTTTGCTGTTCAGCCAAGAGGAGTACGACGCCCGGCTCGCCGGTGTCCGCGTGCGCATGGCCAAACAGGGCCTGTCTGCCCTGCTCGTGACCGACCCGGCCAATATCTACTACTTGACCGGGTACAACGCCTGGTCCTTCTACACGCCGCAGCTGGTGTTCGTGCCGGCCGACGGTCCCATGCTGCTGTTCACCCGCGCCATGGACGCGGGCGGCGCCTTCCGCACCACCTGGCTGCCTGAAGACTGCATTGTGGGATACCCCGAGCAGTACGTCCACCGTCCGCACGTCCACCCCTTCGACTGGGTGGCCTTCGCCCTCCGCGAGCGCTACCTCATCGCGCCGGCCGCCAAGGGCTGCGTTGGCCTGGAAATGGACTCGCACTTTTTCTCCCCCAAGGCCTACCGGTCCCTGGTCAACGCCATTCCGGAATGGACAATGGTGGACAGCTTCGAGCTGGTCAACTGGGTCCGCTCCATAAAGTCCCCCGCCGAAATCCAGCTGATGCGCGGCGCCGCGCAGGTGTGCATGGCAGCCATGCAGGCCGCTGTGGACACCATTGACGTCGGCGTGCGCCAGTGCGATGCGGCGGCGGCGATCAGCCAGGCGCAGATCAAGGGCGCCGACGGCATCGGCGGCGACTACCCGGCGATCGTGCCGATGCTCCCCACCGGAGAGGCGGCGGACACCCCGCACCTGACCTGGAGCGAGGACCGCTTCCAGGCCGGGCAGTCCGTGGTGATCGAACTGGCTGGCGCGTACAAGCGGTACCACACTCCGCTGGCCCGCACCCTGACCCTGGGCAAGAAGCCGGACCGGCTCGCGAAGCTCGCGGACGCCGTCGCCGACGGGATCAACGCCGTGCTGACTGAGGTGCAGCCGGGCGTTCCCGTCCGGGAACTGGCCCGGGCCTGGAACTGGACGCTGGCCAAGTACGGCCTGGAAAAGCCGTCCCGCATCGGCTACTCGATCGGCGTCGGCTATCCGCCCGACTGGGGCGAGCGCACCATCTCCATCCGCTCCGAGGAAGAATCCGTCCTCGCGGAAAACATGACCTTCCATGTGATCGGCGGAATGTGGATGGACAACTACGGCTACGAACTCTCCGAATCCATCCGCGTCACCGCCGACGGCGTGGAAACCTTCACCAGCTTCCCCCGCGAACTGCTCCAGAAAGGCAGCTAGGCCTGTGACTGTTGACCACTTTGCCACCCGCTCCCGCGCAACCCTGCCCCTCGCTGACCGCGCCGCTGACCTCGTAGGTTCGGTGATCGATTCCAGCACGTCCCTGCTGGCCGCGCAGACCCACGACATTGTCCGCTTTGCCATGGGATCCCCGGCGGACGAGGCAGTGCCGCTGGAAGAATTCCGCGACATCGCCGCCAAGGTCATGGACCACAGCTCCCTGACGTACGGCGCCACCGAGGGCGAACCCGTGCTGCTGAAGGCCCTGGTGGATTACCTGGCAGGAACCTCGGACCCCACCAGTGAGGACCGTGTCACCATCACCGCCGGCGGCATGCAGGGCCTGGACCTTGCATGCAAGATCTTCATCAACCCCGGCGACCTGGTGATCGTGGAAAGCCCCACCTACACCAACGGCAGCGCCACGGCCCTGAGCTATGGCGCCGAGCTGCTCGAGGCGCCCACCGATGAGCACGGCCTCATCGTGGAGGCCCTGCCCGAGCTGGTTGCCGCCGCCGGCCGCCTGCCAAAGGCCATCTACACCATCCCCAACTTCCAGAACCCCGCCGGGGTCACCCTCTCGCTGCCCCGCCGCCACCAGCTGCTGGAGCTGGCGCACGAGTGGAACTCGGTGATCATCGACGACGACCCGTACGGGCTGCTCCGTTTCGAGGGCGAGGACCTCCCGTCCCTGCAGGCCCTTAGCCCGGGCGACCCGCTGCTGTTCTCCGTCCGCACGTTCTCCAAGATCCTGGCGCCTGGCCTGCGCGTGGGCTGGGTGGACACGGACCCCGCTCTGCGCCAGCTGGTCATCAACGCCAAGCAGGCGATGGACACGTGCACCAACGTTCCCGCCCAGCACCTCGTGGCCGAGTTCATCAGCCGCGGCGGACTGGATAACCACCTCGCCGGACTGCGCACCGAATACAAGCGCCGCAAGGACGCCATGCAGGAGAACCTGCGCCGCCACCTCGGCGACAGGATCACCACCACCGACCCCGAGGGCGGCTTCTTCCTTTGGCTCACGCTGCAGGGCGAGGATGCGCGGATCTCCACCCGGAAGCTCTTCGAGACGGCCCTTGCCGAGGGCGTGGCCTTCATCCCCGGCCCCGCGCTGTCCGCCAGCGGAAAGTTCGACGACGCCCTGCGGCTGTGCTTCGCGTCCACCACGCCGGAGCGGGCAGAGGAAGGCATCATCCGCCTCCGCCGGGCGATGGACCGCGAGCTCGCCGTGCTGAAGGGCGGGGAGCCGGCTTGAGCAACTCTGTTGACCGGCCGCCCGCCCTGACAGGGAAGGCCCTGGAAGAGAGGGTCCTGGGCCTGATCAGTGAGGACGAACTCGTCGCATTGACCGCAGCCCTCGTGGCCGCCGGCGGCGAGAACCCTGGCGGCACCGAAGAGGCCACCGTAGAGGTCCTGAAGGCATTCGCCGTCGGGGCGGGACTGGAGGTGTCCACGGACACCGTCGCGGCGGGGCGGCCGAACTTCACGGCCGTCCTTCCCGGCCGGCCGCAAGAGGGCGGAGTCCAGCCGGGCATCCTCTTCCTGGGCCATTCGGATGTGGTTCCCGCCGGCACCGGCTGGGAACGGCCCCCGTTTGAGCCCTACGTCCGGGACGGCCGGCTTTTCGGCCGTGGCTCCACAGACATGAAGGGCGGCCTCGCCGCCGTCCTGGTCGCCCTGAAAGCCCTGCGGGATGCCGGCGCCCAGTTGCCGGGCAACGCCGCCCTGGCCTGCACGGTCGACGAGGAGGATCTGGGCATCGGCATCAGGGCGTACACAGCAGCCGCCCTGGCCGATCCGGATTTCTCCTACTCGGCATGCGTCGTGGCCGAACCCACCGACCTTGAGACCGTAATCGGCTGCCGCGGGGACAGCTACATCGAGCTGAAGGTCACCGGCAAGTCGGCCCACTCGGGCCGGCCCGCGGACGGCCGCAACGCGATCGACGCCGCCGCGAAGATCCTGGCCCTGGTCCGTGAGGACCATGGCCGGCTCCAGTCCGAGCTGGATCCGCTGCTCGGCGCCGGCACCTGGAACATCGGCCTCATCCGCGGCGGCACCGGCACGTCCATGGTGGCGGCCGAATGCACCGTCTCCCTGGACCGGCGGCTCATGCCCGACGACGATGCCAGCCTGATCCTGGATAAGCTCCGGGCGCAGATCAGCGAGGCCGGCATCGATTCCGACGGCATCACGGTGGAGGCAGAAGTGACCATGGAGATGCCCGGGTTCCGCACACCGCAGTCACATCCCCTCGTGGCCAACGCCGTGGCCGCACTGGCGGATGCCGGGGTAACCAGCGCCGTCACCGGCTGGACCGCGGCCTGCGACGGCGGCTTCGTGGCCCGCGATCTCGGCGTGCCGGCGATCGTCATGGGACCGGGCGGCCTCAACGACCAGGCCCACCAGGTCAACGAGTCCGTCAGCATCGACGAAATTGTTGCCGCAGCACGGGCCTATGCGCTCATGTGCCTGCGCCACGGCAACGGCTGACGGCGTTTCCCGCTGACAACGAAAGGCTGGCTGCAGATGCAGCCAGCCTTTCTTTATCTTGAACTGTCGGGAGCCGGAAGCCCTGCCGGCGGGCCTGTTGTGGCAGGACCGCCGTTATGCCGACGCCGGCTCGGCTTCGCTGGCGCCGGTGAGGCGTTCCAGGGCGTCCTCCATGTGGCTGATCAGCAGCTTTCCCACCCGGTCGACGTCCCCGTCCGCGAGGGCTTCGGCGATGGCGTGGTGCTCGGCAACACGCGTGTGCGGGTCCGGGTACTTCTTCTCCAGCGCTGTGAGGCACATGCGGGTCTCGGTCAGCAGGGTGTTGTGCATGCGGGTGAGCCTGGTGCTCTCGGCTGCCGCGACCAGTGTGGCATGGTATTCCATGTCGGCCTCTGACATGGCGTCGAGATCGCCCTTGTCCGCGGCCTTTTTCATCGCCTTCACCACCTGCAGCAGCCGGACGGCAACGTCCTTACCGTCGTTCTGCAGGATCAGCTCGGCGGCAGCACGCTCGACGGCGGTGCGCGCCACATACATGTCGCGGACTTCCTCATCGGTCATGGTGATGACGAAGAGCCCGCGGTTGCGGATGCTAATAAGCAGGCCCTCCTGGGTGAGTCGCTGCATCGCCTCGCGGAGCGGTCCGCGGCTGACGCCAAGCTCCTTGGCCAGCTCGGCCTCGCCGAGTTGGGCGCCGGGCTGTATCTGGCCGCGCCCGATTGCCGTGCGCAACTTGCCGGCAATGATTGATGGCGTGGATTCGCGCACCACGGGCTCAAATCTTTGCATCGGGGACCACTTTTCCGCTCAGGGGTCAGCCTGCGGCCCTCGGGCGCGCAGCCTGACCCGTTATTTCGTGTCCGGCCCGAAGACCGGCCTAGAACTGTCTACAATCCTACAGGAGCGTGCGCCGCGCGGTTCAAAAAACTACACGGCGCTCCCGCTCCCTGCTCGGCAGGCGCCGGGGCCGCCCGCAATGGCGGCGCCCCGGCAACCTGCACCGGGCATCCGTACTCTTAGCTCCGGTCCCGGCCCCTCGTCAGGCGTCCGTGTCGACGGCCCTCGAATACGTCAGGGTTTCATCCCGCGCACCGCCCATCCAGATGTCCTGGCACGCTGCCGCCATCTCGTCGAGCCCTTCAACAATCGTGGCGAAGACATTGCCAGGCACCCAACCCGAGTCGCCGTTCAGCAGCAGATTGTTGCGTCCGTAGAACACAGCCAGGTCCACGACGGTCCGGACCGAGTCCGTTTCGGAGTCCTGTTCGTAGCCGTGGGACGGGGTCTTCAGGTCGTTGGACGTGAAGGTGAAGTAGCAGACGTCGCCGGGGATCGGCGTCACGGTGGTGTTTTCCGCTCCGGGTTCTGCCGGGGCGAAGGCGGGCACCAGGTTGTAGATCTCGTTGCGGGCATATTTGCCGTGGAAGACCTGGCCGCTGAGCGGCAGGGCGTCCCAGACGGCCTTCGCCGTCCGTGGCGCGACGTCGTCGTGGAGGAGCGCCTTGCAGGTCACTCCGCGCTTTTCGAGGGTGATGTTGATGTACCGGGCCATGCTGTTCCTTATCTGCTGGTAGGAGCGGACAACTCCGCCTTGCTGGGCGGACGGTGGTGATGCCAGTCGCTGGCATTCTGGTAGGCGGCTGCTGCGGAGAGCACACGTGCATCGCCGTGGCGCGGGCCCACGATCTGCAGCCCAACGGGCAAGCCCCCGGCTGTGAAGCCGCAGGGCACGCTGACCGCGGGCTGCTGGGTCAGGTTGAAGGGGTAGGTGTACGGCGTCCACGATGTCCAGTCCTGCGTCGCCGAGTGCTCCGGCACATCGCGGCCGGCCTCAAAGGCGGGGATGGGCAGGGTGGGGGTCACCAGGAGGTCGTAGCGCTCGTGCAGCAGCCCCATTTCCCGCCCCAGCTTCATCCGCACGGCGGTGGCATCCAGAAAATCGCCGGCGCTGAATCCTGCATGCCGTTCCAGCGCCGCCGCGAGGAGCGGGTCGATCTGGCCGCTGGCGCCCGGGCCGTAGCCCTCGACCACTTTGGCGGCGCCGCTGAACCACAGCACGTGGTATGCGTCAACGGGATCGGACCAGCCGAGGTCGATCTCCTCCACCTCGGCGCCGAGCCCGCGCAACACCTGGACCGCGTTGCGGACGGCGGCATCGACGTCGGGATCATTGCTGCCGTAGCCAAGGTCCGGGCTGAAGGCGATCCTCCGGCCGCGCAGCCCCTCCCCCAGCTTGTCCAGGAAGGACCCCGCGGGGGCAGGGCCCGCGGACCAGTCGCGGGCGTCGGGCTGCGACAGGATGTCCATCATCAGCGCCGCGTCTTCCACGCTGCGCGTGATGGGGCCTGCGTGCGCGAGGGTCCCGAAGGGGCTGGCCGGGTACAGCGGAACGGTCCCGTAGGTGGGTTTGAAACCGACGACGCCGGTAAAGCCGGCGGGGATGCGGATGGAGCCGCCGCCGTCGGTCCCCACAGACCACGGGCCCATCCCCTGCGCCACCGCGGCGGCGCTGCCGCCGCTGGAACCGCCCGAGGTGCGTGAGGGATCCCAGGGGTTGCGGGTGACGCCGCACCGCGGGCTGTCGGTGACGCCCTTCCAGCCGAATTCGGGACTGGTGACTTTGCCGAGCAGGACGGCACCGTTCTCGCGCAACCGTGCGACAGCGGGCGCGTCTTCGGCCCACTCGCCGTCGGGGGAGGTAAGCCGGGATCCGCGCAGGGTGGGCCATCCCCTGGTCAGCAGCAGGTCCTTGATGGAAGTGGGGACGCCGTCGGCGAGACCCTGCGGCTCCTTGGCGCGCCATCGCGCCTCGGATTCCCGGGCCGCCTGCAGGGCTTCTTCAGGTTCGACGAGACAGAAGGCATTGATGTCCTTGTCGTGCCGGTCGATCGCGTCCAGCGCCGCGCGGGTGGCCTCCACGGGCGAGACGTCGCCGGAGCGGTAGGCGGCCACCAGGTCCGTGGCGGTGGCCCATTCGAGTGCATCGATCACGTGCAAATCTCCCTGTCCTTGTCTGGTGCATCGTGTGGTGCAGATAACACTGCGGTCAGGCTATGTGGCATCGGTCACGATTGTCAACAATCCTACTTCCCTATCTTTTACGATTTTCATTTCGTACGATTGTCCACAATCCACGGGGAAGAGCCCCGCGGCTGTTCAGAGGAGAATCATTGGTAACCACCGTTGGCATGCTCTATCCGGGCTTCGGGGCCGAAGACGATTACCCCTACATGGAGGAACTCCTGGGCGACGGCGTCAGCCTGCCACTGGTCCACACCTCCGTCGGTGTGGACGCGCACGAAGTGCAGGCGCTGCTGGACCTTGGCAAGAGCGAGAGACTGCTCGAGGGCGCCGAGTCACTGCGCGCCGCCCGGCCCGACGCCGTAATGTGGGCCTGCACGTCCGGCAGCTTCGTCTTCGGCTGGGACGGCGCACGCCGGCAGGCCCTCGAGGTCCAGGAGGCTTTGGGCATCCCCGCCTCGTCCACGTCACTGGCGTTCGTCGACGCCGCCCGCGCACTGGGCCTGGAGCGCGTGGCTGTGGCCGCGACCTACCCCGAGGACGTGTCCCGGCACTTCGTCACCCTGCTCGGCCGCGGCGGCATTGAGGTGACCCAGCTGGTCAGCCACGACATTCCGACGGCGGCCCTGGCCGGTGAGCTGGACCGGAATGGAGTGCTGGAGCTGGCGCGCAGCAACGACAGCCCGGAAGCGGAAGCCATCCTGATCCCGGACACCGCACTGCACAGCGCGCGCTGGATTAATGAGCTCGAGACCGCACTTGGCAAGCCCGTGCTCACGGCCAACCAGGTGACCGTATGGCAGGGCCTGCGCCTCGCTGGCGCGCTGCGCCCCTGCGAGGCCCTTGGCCAGCTGTTCCGCCAGACAGCCAAACTGGCGGTCGGCGCCTGACACGTCAGCAGCCGGCACCCCGGCAGGAAAGCGGCCCCTTCGGCAGTGTTGCCGAAGGGGCCCCAGTTCTGTCTGCAGGTTCCCCGCCCGCAGCGGCACGCTTTACCGGGCCAGCAGCCGCTGCCCCGGACCCACCGCCGATTTGCCCAGCCGCCGAAGGGATGCCCAGGCCGTGACCTGGTTGGCGGACAGGACCGGCTTGCCCAGTTCGCGCTCCAGCGGGGCGATGATGTCGTAGGTGGGCAGGTTGGTGCAGCTGACGAAGATGGCGTCAGCCTCCGGGACGTCCGCCGCCCTGATCAGCTCACTGGTGGTCGGGTATGGGACCTCCCAGATGCCGCCGTCAAGGCCCAGTCCCGCCTGGGCCACTACGGAATGCCCCGCCTCCTGAAGAAAGTCGCCCAGCCGGACTGTCAACTCCGCAACGTAGGGCGTTACTACCACCACGCGTGAGACTTGCAGGAAATCCAGGGCCTCCAGCAGCGCCTCCGACGTGCTGACACCCGGTGCCCCGCTAGCAGCCTCCATCACCTTGGAAATATGCCGGGCACCGGCCACGCCATTGATGAAGCTGCCGGAGGTACAGGCGTAAGCCATAACTTTCGGCCCCACGGCGCCCAGGCTCCGGGCAGCGTCCCGGATGTCGCCGTCGTCGCTGACATCCTCGGCCAGTTCCAGGCTGACGGGCTCATCGACGAACGGTGTCCGGGTGAAGTAGAGGGACACGTCTTCCGGCATCCAGCGCCACAGCTCCCGGTCCAGGGCCATGTCAAACGGGCAGACGACCCCAATCCCCGTTTGGGCCGCGGGCCCCACCGCTTCCTGTGCGATCCTCGCCATTCCAGCTCCTTAAATAGTAGATTGTTGACAATTATGTGATGCATGCCTAGTGTCCGTGGAGACCCGCCCATTCCGAAGGAGCTCCCATGGACCGTTACGAAAGCCCCCTTGCCGCCGTCGAGCGCGAATTGCCCGAACCTCCGGTTCCGGTTGCCAACTACGTGCCGGTCAGGCAGGTGGGGAACCTCGTGTTCACCTCCGGCCAGACACCGCACCGGGACGGCGTGCTGGCCGTGAGCGGCAAACTGGGCCGTGAAGTCAGCATCGCAGAAGGCCAACAGGCCAGCGCAGAGGCGGTGATGAACTGCCTCTCCGCGCTCCGCCAGCACCTGGGATCGCTGGACAGGATCGTTTCTGTGGTCAGCCTCACCGGCTACGTGGCCTCCGCCGAAGGCTTTACGGACCAGCCCGCCGTGATCAACGGCGCATCCCTGCTCCTGGAGAAGGCCTTCGGCGACAAGGGGCGCCATGCCCGGGCAGCCCTTGGGGTGGCTGAGCTGCCCGGGCACGCGCCCGTCGAGATTTCACTGATTGTGGAGGTGTAGCTGCAGCGGTGCTGCAGCCACACCTCAGTGCTGCAGCACGGCCCTGAGGAAGGTCCGGGTCCGCTCCTGCTGAGGATCCTTGAAGATCTGCGACGGCGGCCCGCTCTCCACGGCTGCGCCGTTGTCGAACATCACCACACGGTCGGAGATCTCCTCCGCGAACCGCATTTCGTGCGTGACCATCAGCATGGTCATGTCCGTGGTGTGGGCCAGGTTGCGGATCACGTTCAGCACTTCTCCGATCAGCTCCGGGTCCAGGGCCGACGTCGGCTCGTCGAACAGCAGCACCTTGGGCCGCATGGCCAAAGCCCGGGCGATGGCCACGCGCTGCTGCTGGCCGCCGGACATCTGCGGCGGGGTGTGGTTCATGTGCTTGCCCAGCCCCACGAGGTTGAGGAGCTCAGCTGCCCGCTCGCGGGCCTCAGCCTTGTCCATTCCGAGCACGTGGATGGGCGCCTCAATGACGTTCTCCATGGCGGTCATGTGCGGGAACAGATTGAACTGCTGGAACACCATGCCGATTTTCCGGCGCGTGGCCCGCAGCTGCTTTGTTTCCCGGACTTTCTGGCCGGCTGTGACGTCCCACAGAGTGTCCCCGTCCACGGTGACGAGGCCCTCGCTGGGAGTCTCCAGCGTCATGAGGATGCGCAGGATCGTCGTCTTGCCGGAACCGGACGGGCCGATGATGGACACCTTCTCCCCCGCCGCGACTTCGAAGTTGAGGGACTTCAGGACCTGGTTGGACCCCCAGTTCTTGCTGACGTTCTGGAACCGGACAATCGGGCTCGGGGCGAGGCCGACGCCGGCGGGCAGGGGCTGGGGTTCAGTGCTGGGGCGCATAGCGCCGCTCCAATCTGTTGACGAGCCGTGAGGCCGGGTAACTGATGGCCAGGAAGAGCAGGGCGGCCAGGGTGAGCGGTTCCAGATAACGGAAGTTCGAGGTTCCGATTGCCTGGGCCGTTGCCATCAGCTCCACCACCGTGATGGCTGACAGCACGGCGGAGTCCTTGAACATCTGGATGAGGTAGTTGCCGAGCATGGGGACCACAGTGCGCACTGCCTGCGGAAGGATGATCCTCCCCCAGGTGCGCACGCCGGGGAGGCTCAGCGCCGTTGCCGCCTCCCACTGGCCCTTGGGCACACCCTGGATTCCGCTGCGGTAGACCTCTGCCATGTAGGCGCTGTAGTTGATGCCGATCACCACCAGTCCCGTGGTGAAGGCGTCAAAACTGATGCCGTATGCGGGCAGCACGAAGAACGCGCAGTACGCCTGCACCAGCAGCGGCGTGCCGCGGACAAACACCACAAAGAAGGACACCGCCGGTGACAGTACCGGGATGGCGAGCCTTCTCAGCACGGCGAAGACCAGGCCCAGGACGGCTGCGAGGAGGGTGCCCAGCAGCGTGATCTGGACGGTGACCCACAGCCCCTCCAGGAGTAACGGGAACACTGAGATGGCAAAATCGTTGTCCCAGATCATGGGGCACCCACCTTCATGAGACGGCTTTCCTTGCGCTGGGCGGCGAGCGCCTTCCGGTCCAGGGCGAAACGGCGTTCCAGCCAGCCGGTGAGCAGGGTCAGCAGGCAGGAGAGGACGAAGTACATCACCAGGATGGTGAGGAATATCGCCGTCGTCTGCCCGGTGGTGCTGCGAATCATCTGGGCGCGGAACGTCAGGTCCGCCACGGTGACGAGTGAGACGAGCGAGGTGTTCTTCAGCAGGTCCACCATGACGTTGCCGAACGGCGGCAGCATGGCTGGTATGGACTGCGGAATGATGATCCGGCGCAGCCGCAGCGCAGGCTCCATGCCCAGGGCGATGCAGGCCTCCGTCTGCCCCTTGGCCCGGCTGGCAATGGCGCCGCGCACCACCTCCGCGGCGTAGGCGCCCTCATTGAGCCCGAGCGCCAGGACCGCGGCGGTCAGCGGATGAAGCTGGATGCCGAAGAACGGCAGCGCAAAGAACAGCCAGAACATCTGCACCAGCAGGGATGTGCCGCGAAAGACTTCGATGAACACCCCGGCCGGCCAGCGCAGGAAGCGGTGGCTGGATAGCCGCGCCAGTCCCGCTGCGAAAGCCACCACCAAACAAAGGGCCCCGCTAAGCACCGTCACCAGGACGGTGGTCAGCAATCCCTGCCAGAGCAGCGGCGCATATTCGACTACCGCGAACATCCGGCCCCCTCCTTCCGGGCGACCCGGATCACCCGGCGGTCTTGCATAGCTCCTCGGTGGTGACGCCTTCCACCACGGTCGGGTCAAAGCCCCATTTCGTGAGGATCTCAGCGAATTCGGGGGTCTTCTTGAAGGCTGCAAGTTCCTTGTTGTACGCCTCATGGAAGGCGGCATCGGCCTTGCGGAAGGCGGCTCCGGACCCGGTGCGGGGCGCATCGTCCACCGGCTTGCTGATGTCAAAGCTGGCGTCGTCCTTGGCGAGGGCCTGAAGCGACAGCGTGGGCAGCATGAACGCATCGGCACGGTTGGCTTTGAGCGCCTCGAGTCCGCTGCGGCCGTCATTGATCTTGACCTGCTGCGAGGCAGGGACATTGGCCGACTTGAGCACCCCCTCCTCGAAGCCGCCGGGCAGCACGGCGATCCGCAGGGACTTGTCCGCCAGGACGTTTGCCACGGACGTAATGCCTTTCGGATTTCCCTTGGGGATTGCGAAGGACTCCGTGGATACGATCACGGGTTCGGAGTACAGGACCTGCCCGCAGCGGGACTGCTTCATGAAGAGGCCGGCCGCAATGACGTCCCAGCGGTTCGCGTTCAGCCCGGGAATCATGGATTCGTAGGGCGTGACGATGCCCTGGACATCGTCGATGCCCAGGCGTTTGCAGACGGCCCGGAGCACGTCCGGCTCGCAGCCGGTCACCTTTCCGTCGGCGCTGACCTGCGTGTACGGCGGCTCGTTGGCGATGCCGACGCGGAGGAAGCCCTGCGACTTCGCCGTTTCCAGCAGGTTGGCGGCGGCACCGGAAGCAGGACCGCCGGCGGCCACGCTGGAGCAGCCCGTTGCCCAGCCCGCCACTGTTGCCCCAAGTACTGCGACCCCTGCTCCGCGCAGGACATTCCGCCGCGAGATATTGCCATTCATATGTTCTCCTTCGCCCGGACTTTGCCAGGATTCGCCGAGGTGACCACACGGTGTGACGTGTGTTACACAAAAGCTACGAGGTGGGTGTACTATTGTCAACAATCCGAATGTAAATTGCTGATTGCGGACCTGATTCAAAGGCGTTTCGGCCCGCAATAAAGCTCAACATCCGGTCTGCCGTCCACGGCCAACAGCGCATCCCCTGAATGGAGCCCCAAAATGATCATCGGTATCCCCAAAGAGATCAAGAACAATGAATTCCGCGTCGCCATCACCGCCGCGGGCGTTCATGAATTCCGCACCCACGGCCACTCGGTCCTCGTGGAGCGCGGCGCGGGCCTGGGCTCGGGCATCACCGACGAGGAATACGCCATCGCGGGCGCCGAAATCATCGCCGACGCCGACGAGGTCTGGTCCCGCGCGGACATGGTGATGAAGGTCAAGGAACCCATCAAGGCCGAGTACCACCGCTTCCGCAAGGGCCTGATCCTCTTCACCTACCTGCACCTGGCCGCCGAGCCGGAACTGACCCAGGAGCTCATCAACTCCGGCGTCACGGCCATCGCCTACGAGACCGTCCAGGAAGGCCGCACTCTGCCCCTGCTCGCCCCGATGTCCGAGGTGGCCGGCCGGCTGTCCGTCCAAGTGGGTGCAACATCCCTGATGGCACCTGCCGGCGGCAAGGGCGTGCTGCTCGGCGGCGTTCCGGGCGTCCGTCCGGCCAAGGTCGTGGTCCTGGGCGCAGGCGTCGCGGGCACCAACGCCGCCGCCATGGCGCTGGGTCTCGGCGCCGACGTCACCATCCTGGACATCAACATCAACCGGCTGCGCGAGCTCGACGCCCAGTACCAGGGACGGCTCAAGACCGTGGCCTCCAACAAGTACGAGATCGAGAAGTCCGTGGTGGACGCCGACCTCGTGATCGGATCCGTCCTGATCCCCGGCGCCAAGGCCCCCAAGCTGGTGACCAACGAACTCGTGGCCCGGATGAAGCCCGGCTCGGTGCTCGTGGACATCGCCGTGGACCAGGGCGGCTGCTTCGAGGACACCCACCCCACCACGCACCAGGAACCCACGTACAAGGTCCACAACACGATCTTCTACTGCGTTGCCAACATGCCCGGCGCTGTCCCGAACACCTCCACCTACGCGCTGACCAACGTCACGCTCCGCTACGGCGTGGCCCTGGCAAACCTCGGCGTCAAGGCCGCCTTCGAAAAGGACCCCGCCCTCGCCGCAGGCCTCAACATCGCGGCAGGCCACGTCGCGCACCACTCCGTCTCCGAAGCACACAACCTGCCCCTTGCCGCCGACTGGGACAGTCTGGTCACCGCCTAAGAGCGGGCACCGCCGGATCTCCCCGTCATTTCATCAACAGAAGGCCTCTCAAGGAACGAGACATGAAGAAGCGCATCCTGCTCCAGCACTCCCGGGTCAGCCCTGCCGGACAGCCACAGAGCCCCCGAACCGGAGATCACTGCCCGGCCACCGGATGGTGGGCCGCCCTCAACGGCGAGGAAAAGCCGCAGTTCATCACCGAAGGGAGCATCATGCCTTCGGTCGGCGGAAGCCCGGCGGCCTGGAAGCTGGCAGTATGCCATCCCCAGCGGGCTCAGGCTCCCCGCCACGACTTCCCTCCGAAGGGTTTCGCCCTGGACGCCATCTGAGAAGGCACGGCCACTGCCGTTACTGCATCGGCGGACTTCACCGCACTACTTCGGTGTGATGGTCCAGTCACCGTCGGAGTTGACCTGGACGTAGCCCGGGGTGAGCGTCACGGTGCCGCTGAAGTCGCCGACCTTATTGACGGCTTCCTCGGGAACCTCGCTGCCGAACCCCAGCACCACGAAGGCGCTTTCGCCCTTGTTGGTGATCGCAGCCTTATCGGTGGCGACGTCCCAGAGCAGGACCCGGTCCCCGTGCCCGCTGACCTTGCCCGTCGAGGGCGCAATGCTGTCAATGTCTTCGATTTTGAGCGTCCACTCAGAGTCGGCGCTGATGTTGAACTCGGTGGTGGGCACGCCGGCGCTGGTGTCCACGAGGTGCGAGCCGGTGTAGGCGCCGGTGGTGTTGACCAGCAGAATCTCCGCGCCGTTGGTCTCCAGTGCCGTGTCCCCGGTGCAGGCTTCGCAGGTGAATGTCACCACGGCCGGCAGGCCCTGGAGGTCTACCGTCTTGGCCGCGTCACCTGTGCCTGTCAGCGTCTGCGCCTCGAGGTGCGGGCGCTCCCCCGGCGCCGTCTCGCCGGTGGTGGTTGGCTCCGCGGAGGAACCGGCGCTTTCCTGGGTGACGGGGGCCGCGGAAACGATCGGCGGCGTGGTTGCCTGGCGGACGAGGGCGCCCGCAACAATGCCGCTGACCACGCCGATCACCAGGCTGACCACCAGCAGGACAACCGTCACCAGAACGGCCACCTTCCTGTACTGCACATACCCTGCCAGCGGCCGGCCGCTCTTGTCAGTCTGCCGCCCGGCAAGCGTGGTGATCAGGTCCACGAGCGACCAGATGCCCAGGCCGCCCAGCGTCAGCAGCTTGACAACGCCGGTGCCGACCTTGCCGAGGTAGAAGCGGTCCACGCCGAGCCCGCCCAACAGCAGGGAGAAGAGCCAGGTGGCCACGAAGGATTTCTGCGGCTCCGCCCCGTACTGACCGGGGAAAGCCCCGTGCTGTCCCGGGTACGCCTGCCCAGCGCCGAGTCCGTCCAACAACTGCCCGTTCGCATACTGCGGCGCGCCATAGGTGGTGTAGTCGGAGGGCGGTGGGGTTGGGCCGGGGAGGCTCATTGCAGTCCTTTCAGGGCAGGCGACGGCAGGGGTCACCGGGGTGGCGGAGGAAGAAGGGTGGGCAGTGCGGAGGGAGCGGTGCGGAAAGGCTGGGAGGGGCACATGGCTTCAAAGGCCTGTTTGCTTAAGGCTTTATGGCTTGCACATCTGCTGCTGTCCCCCAGTTTGACGCTTTGGCGTCACCGCCCCCTCAAGCGATAATACAGGCCCTCCGGAGGGCAGGCGGGGACGCCACGGCGCGTCCCGGACGGCGCGCCGCAAAGAGGCACGACGACGACGGCAGCCGCCCGCCGTCGTCGTACTTTTGGGCCTTAGAAAGTGTCCAATGACACGCCTACTTCGGCACGGCTCCGATCTGCTGCATAAGGCTCAGGGTGTCCGTCGATCCCCAGTGTTCAGCCACCTTGCCGTCCGCCACGCGGATGATGTCGATGCCCGAGAACTCCACCGATTTGCCCGTGGCCGGCACGCCGGCGAAGTCGCCCTGGTGCGTTCCCCTGAGTGTCACGTGGGCGGCCTCGAGGTTGCCTTCCGCGAGCGCCGGCTCGGAGGTCTTGACCGAAAGGTCGGGGAACGCGGCCCGCACCGCATTGACATAGAACTTCACGCCTTCCTTGCCCGGCGGCTGCCCGGGAAAGCCCTCCTCATGGTCGACGACGTCGTCCGCCACCATCTCGTCGATGAGCGACAGGTTCCCGCCCGTCAGCACCTCGTTGTAAAACCGCTGAATCAGTCCGTTTCCGCCAGCCATTTCCGGCTCCTTTGGGGTTGTGGCTGTCTATGGCAGTTGCATTGTCCTCCCGCCCCGGTGCAGCTTCAATGGCCGGTTGCTTGCGGGATTTGTTGGCCGCTCCCGGGGGCCTTCTGGGCGGGAAAGGTCCAAAATAGGCTTAGGGGACATGCCAGTAGACGCAGCGCGAACGGAGGGAACTGTCATGGCCGGACACTTCGAAATCATCGATGCTTCCGACGGCGGCTTCACGGTCAGGCTTATGGACGGCACAGGAAAACTGGTGGCGACCTCGGTCAAATACCCCACCAAGCAGGCTGCCGTTGCGGGGATTTCCGCAACGCGGGAGGTCGCCGGAACCGGCCTCATCCGCGACATGAGCCGTGGCGGCCACGGTGAAGTCATCATCCCCAAGTCCCGGGTGGGCCATGCAACCGTAAGGCTCCACTCCCACACGCGGTTCCCGGCCGCGGACCACGCGGAAGCGGTCCGAGGATCCTCCTTCCGAGGGGTGCGGCCGTACTGACCGTTCGGGACTGCCCCTTTCGGGACTGCCCCTTTCGGGCATGGCCCGGCCAGCCTCGCTGCCGGCCTGCCTCGCTGCCGGGAGGCATGACGTTGGCCCGGCCAGCCTCGCTGCCGGGAGGCATGACGTTGAGGCGGCCCGGGGACTAGGGTGGATTCACGGCTGAAGACACCCGGCCCCCTGGAACGCCCCTATGGAGCTGCCGCCATGACCGAAGCCCTCGCCCCCGCCACCGGAACTTCCGCCGATACTTCCGCCACCGGAACTTCCACCGCCGATACTTCCACCGCCGGAAGTTCCAGCGCCGAAGGCACAGCCGACACAGGCACAGCCGCTGCTTTGCAGCGCCTCGCCGCCGACAGGCTCGGCCTCCCCCGCCTCCGCGAGGGCCAACTGGCCGGAATGGGGGCGCTTGTTGCCGGCAGGGATGTGCTCGCCGTGATGCCCACGGGCTACGGCAAGTCGGCCATCTACCAGGTGGCCGCACTGTTCATCCACGGCGCCCCGAACAACGGCGGCCACAGCGGACCGGAAGCTGGCAGCGCAAAGCGGGGTCCCGCCGTCGTGGTTTCCCCGTTGATCGCGCTGCAGGAGGACCAGCTGGATGGCCTGCTGGAGGACCTGGGCGGCGAGTCCGCCGTGGCCATCAATTCGGGCCGCAGGGACTCCGAGGTGGAGGACGCCTGGGAGGCGGCCAAGCGGGGAGACGCCGCGTTCCTCTTCCTTGCCCCGGAGCAGCTGGCCAAGCCGGAGACGGTGGAACGGCTTGCCGCGCTGGATGTCCCGCTGTTCGTGGTGGACGAGGCCCACTGCGTCTCCTCATGGGGGCACGACTTCCGCCCCGATTACCTGCGCCTGGGCGAGGTCCGGGCGCAACTCGGCAACCCGACCGTCGCCGCGCTCACCGCCACCGCCTCACCCCCGGTGCGCGACGAGATCCAGCAGCGCCTGCGGATGAAGGACCCGCTGGTGCTGGTCCATGGCTTCGACCGGCCCAACATCAGGCTCGATGTGATCCGGCACCTTGAGGACAGGGACAAGCAGCGCGCGGTGGTGGGGCAGGCGGCCGAGCTTCACGCCTCGCTGAACGGGCCTGGCCTGCTCTACGCCGCCACCCGCAAGGACACCGAAACCTACGCCGCGGAGCTCGCCGACCAGGGGCTGCGTGCCGCGGCCTACCACGCAGGCCGGAAACAGAGCGAGCGGGACGAGGTGCACGAGCAGTTCCTCGACGATGAACTCGACGTGGTGGTGGCGACCACCGCATTCGGCATGGGCATCGACAAGCCCAACGTCCGCTTCGTGATTCACGCCGACATTCCCGAGTCCCTCGACGCCTACTACCAGGAGATCGGACGCTCCGGCCGCGACGGCCAACCCGCCTCGGCGGTCCTGCACTACCGGCCCGAGGACCTGGGCCTGCGCAAGTTCTTCGGCACGCACAAGCCGGACGAGGAGTCGCTGCTCTCGGTCCTCACCGCCCTGCGTGCCGCCGACGGCCCCATCACGCAGAAGGCGCTCGCCGAGGAGACCGGCATCCCCGCGCGCCGGCTCACCGGCCTGCTTAACCAATTGCAGGAGACCCGCTCCGTGAAAACCCTCAAGCGCGGCATCCGGCTGGAAACCGACGCCAAGCTGCCCAGGGTGGTGGAGCACGCCGTCGAACTCGCCGAAGCACGCCAGCGCGTGGACCGCTCCCGGATCGAGATGGCGCGCGGCTACGCCGAGACGGACGCCTGCCGGCGCCAGTTCCTGCTGGGCTACTTCGGCGAGGACCTGCCGGAGCCGTGCGGCAACTGCGACAACTGCGCCGACGGCTCCGCGTACGAGGAGGATTACGACGACGGTGCTGCCGCCGCCGCGGGCGGCGAGGCGTTCCCACTCCAGGCCGCCGTCGTGCACAAGGAGTGGGGCGCAGGCATCGTGATGCGGCATGAAGAGGACGTGATCACCGTGCTTTTCGAGCAGGAGGGCTACAAGACCCTCTCCCGCCGGGCCGTGACCGACGGGAAGCTGCTGACCCTGGCGACGTGACGCCGTCCGTTCTTTCCCTGGTCACCCAACTGCCGCCCGCCCCACCCAACTGACTGGCAGTAGTTGTCGTTTGGAGCCGTCAAAACGACAACTATTGCGAGTTACTTGGGGACGCGGCGCCTATTTCGGGAACCGTTGACATGTGACCAAAAGGTCACCTATTCTGGCCCTGTGGACGCCGTATTCAAGGCTCTCGCCGACCCCATCCGCAGGGACCTCCTGGACGCACTCTTCCGCGAGGACGGCCAGACGCTCGGCGCGCTGGAGGCCCGGTTTGAGATCACTAGGTTCGGCGTCATGAAGCACCTGAAGATCCTGGAGGAGGCCGGCCTCGTGGTTACCCGGCGCCGCGGCCGCGAGAAGCTGCACTTCCTCAATCCGGTGCCCATCAGGCTCGTCCACGACCGCTGGGTGAGCAAATACGCAGAACCATGGGCCGCTGCGCTCAGCGACCTCAAAACCCGATTGGAAAGTCCCATGGAAAAGATCTTCGAAATCTACATCAAGACCACCCCGGAACGGCTCTGGGAAGCCATCACGGACAGCGACATCCGCAGCAAGTACCAGTTCGGGAACACGCTGAAATCGGACTGGACGCCGGGCTCACGGTTCGAGATGGGCAACCCCAAGGCCGGGGCGCTGCTGGGTGAGGGCGAGAACCTGGAGATCGATCCCCCGCGTCGGCTGGTGCAAACCATGCGCGCGCTCTGGGGCGAGGACGTCAAGGCCGAGGGCACCTCCCGCGTCACCTGGGAGATCGAGCAGGTGGGCGACGACTCCTGCCACCTCACCGTCACGCACGACCAGCTCCGCGAAGGCGCCAACGAGCAGCTCTACGGCGGCTGGCCGATGATCCTCTCCGGACTGAAGACCTGGCTCGAGACCGGCGAAAAGCTCACCACGCCCGGCTCGCTGATGTACGGCTAGGGCCGGGTCAGGCTCCGCCGCCCCCAACTGACTGGCAATAGTTGCCGTTTTGAGCCCCCAGAACGGCAACAACTGCCAGTCAGTTGGGCAGGGCTGGGTAGGGTTGATTCCAAGCGCTCCACCCGAATGACCTTCAGGAAAGAGGCAGCATGGAAGTTCCCCCTATCGTCTGGATCCTCACGATCGCCGGGATTGTCGCGCTCCTGGCGTTCGACTTCTTCTTCCACGTCCGCAAGGCGCACACCCCGTCTTTGAAGGAATCAGCCACGTGGTCCGCCATCTACGTGGGACTGGCCCTCGCGTTCGGCCTCGGCGTCTGGTTCTTCGGCGGCTCCAGGATGGGCACCGAATATTTCGCCGGGTATGTGACCGAGAAG
This sequence comes from Arthrobacter sp. NPDC057388, assembly GCF_042668165.1. Classification (NCBI taxonomy): domain Bacteria; kingdom Bacillati; phylum Actinomycetota; class Actinomycetes; order Micrococcales; family Micrococcaceae; genus Arthrobacter; species Arthrobacter sp. NPDC057388. The sequence goes on along the minus strand of NZ_JBHVBL010000037.1, from coordinate 19,751 downwards.
GCGCTGTCCGTGGACAACCTCTTCGTCTTCCTGATCATCATGTCCAGCTTCAAGGTCCCGCGCGCCGACCAGCAGAAAGTGCTCCTGTTCGGCATCGTCTTCTCGCTGCTCGCCCGGACCGGGTTCATCTTCCTTGGCGCCGCGCTGATCAACAGCTTCGCCTGGGTGTTCTACATCTTCGGGCTGATCCTGCTGGTCACTGCCGGCAACCTGCTCAAGCCGGACAGCCACGACGACGACAGCGAAACCCTCGTGGTCCGGCTCGCCAAGAAGTTCCTTCCGGCGTCCGAGCATTTCGACGGCGACAAGCTCTTCACCATGGTGGACGGCAAGAAGGTCCTCACGCCGATGCTCCTGGTGATGGTGGCCATCGGCGCCACGGACATTCTCTTCGCGCTGGACTCCATCCCGGCCATCTTCGGCCTGACGCAGAACGTGTTCATCGTCTTCACGGCCACGGCGTTCTCGCTCATGGGGCTGCGGCAGCTATTCTTCCTGATCGACGAGCTCCTCGACCGACTCATCTACCTCTCGTACGGGCTCGCCGCGATCCTTGGCTTCATCGGCGTCAAGCTCATCCTGCACGCCCTGCACGAGAACAACCTGCCGTTCATCAACGACGGCGAACATGTCAACGTCGTCGAGATCAGTACCGCCACCTCGCTCAGCGTGATCCTCGGTGTCCTGGTCATCACCATCGCCGGCTCGCTCCTGAGCCCCAAGGGCAAAGCCAAGACCATGGTCTCCGGCGCCCGCCGGCACGCCACCACGTACGTGGACCTCAACTACGAGACGGACATCGCCGAACGCGAGCGCATCTTCGACAAGCTGGTCCGTGAAGAGCAGGAGCTCAAGAAACTGCCGGAGAAGTACAAGAAGCTCATCCGCAATGAGACCGAGTTCATGAACCTCATCCGCCAGGCCCACACCGAGCACGACCAGGCACTCGAGCGCGCCGGCGAGAAGTAAGCCAGCAACAGCAACGCGGGGTCACTTACGGCCCAATCCGGTGGGTTTATTGGGCAGTAAGTGACCTCGCGTTGCTTTTTAGTTTGGGGCGGTCAGTTCCGCCAGGAGCCGGAAGCCCTGGCGGTCCACGGGTACCGCCGTCGCGGCCAGAAGCACGACGCCGGTCCCCGCCTTCCGGTCCAGTCCCACCCAGGCGCGGAAACCGCCGGTGCCGCCGTTGTGCCAGGTGACCGTGCGGCCCTTGGTTTCCAGGGTCATCCAGCCGGCACCGATGCGGGCGGCCGGGCCGGCGAAGTCCGCGACCGGGTCCAGTGCGGCCAGGCCTGGCGCTCCACCCCCTGGCCCAATTCCGTCCAGCAGGGCGGACACGAGCCCCGCCATGTCGCTGATGGAAGCACGGATGCCGCCTGCCGGGGCAAGCGCCTCCCCTGTCCAGGGCTGCATCACCCGGCCCCTGCGGCTCCGGCCGGTGACCGCCGTCGGACGCACTTCAGCGGGAGTGGACGGCGCGTAAACGGAACCCAGCCCCAGCGGAACGGCGAGCCGGTCGCGCAGAAGGTCCTGAAAGCTCAGACCGGCCCCGGCGGCGATGGCGTGGCCCAGTAGCTCGAAGCCGAAGTTGGAGTAGCGCGGGCGGGCGGCTCCGGGAACCGCCGACCGTGCCTGGGCGAGCAGCTCGGCCAGCGTCTCGCCGTAGGGATTGCTGCCCCGCACCATCAGGGCAAGCGTGCGGCGCAGGCTTCCTGACCGCCGGGGCAGTCGCGGAAGGCCGGAGGAATGCCGGCTCAGGGCGGCCAGGGTCAGTGCCGCCGCCGGGCAGTCACCGAGCGGCAGCCGCTCCCCCAGCGTGGTGTCCGGGCTGATCTCGCCGCGGCCCAAGGCGTCGGCATAGAGCAGCCCCGTGATCCCCTTGGAGACGGAGCCGATCTCGAAGTCAGCGGCGAGGTAGGCGCCGCGGCTCGCCACGGCAACCTCCCCTGCGGAGACAGTGGCCGCAGCCACCACGGGGTGGCTGCGGCCAAGAGCTTGTTCCAGTTGTTCGGACAGTCCTGCGTCGCCGTGGACGTCAGGAGCCGGCAGGCCCAGTGTCAGTGCCTGTGGAGGAAGTGGCGGATCTTGTCCCCGATTCCCTCAGCAGTGCGGCCGCGCCCCATGGCAGAGGTCCGTCCGGCGGTGTAGGGCCGAGTTCCCCGCGTGTAGCCGCGCGTGTAGCCGCCGGTTGTTCCGTGCGTGGTCCGTCCGGAGAGTCGGCCCGCGGCATTCCTGATCATGTTGCCCAAGTTCATGATGAACTCCTTTGGTTGTGCGTCTGTTCAGGCTGCGACCGGTTTGAGGTCCGGTCTTTCCCGACTCTACGCCCGCCCCCCGGGCATGGCTACCACTGAGTATTAGCCGCGGAGCGCTGCTGGAACAGCAACGCGAGGTCACTTACAGCCCAATTCCGCCGATTTATTGGGCGCGAAGTGACCCCGCGTTGCCCTTCCCGGCCTCGCCTACTGCTGCTTCACCAGGGCGGCTTCCAGGTTGATCTTCACCTTGTCGCTCACCAGGAGCCCTCCGGCTTCGAGCGCGGCGTTCCAGGTGAGGCCGAACTCCTTGCGGCTGATGTCTGCTTCGGCCGAGAAGCCTGCGCGGGTGGCGCCGAACGGGTCGACGGCGACGCCGGTGAACTCAACCTCAAGCTCGATGGGCTTGGTGATGCCCTTGATGGTGAGATCGCCCGTGAGCGTGTAGTCCTCGCCATCGCCCTCGATGTGCGTTCCCTTGAAGGTCATCTCTGGAAACTTCGCGACGTCGAAGAAATCCTCGTTCTTCACGTGCGCGTCGCGGTTGGCGTCGCCGGAGTCGAAGCTGGCGGTGCTCACGGTGGCGTGCAGCGACGAATCTGCCAGGGAGTCGCGCACATGGGCTTCGCCGGTCGCTTCCCGGAACCGGCCCCGGACCTTGCTGATCCCGGCGTGGCGTACGCTGAAGCCGATCTCACTGTGGGACATATCGAGTGTCCAGATGCCGGGGGTCAGGCCTGCGGGAAGAGTCATGGCGCATCTCCTTTGAAGGAAAAACCTGCTGGTCAGTGCGATTTCAACACTGGTTTAGCCCGGCGGTGAAGTCAAGGACGAGTCGCTTCCGGCGCACCCAGCGCGATACCCGCACATTCCTAGCCAATTTTCAGGAAACTTTTCTAGCCTAGGTGCAGGCCCACCGCGTATCCCCCATCCGAGGTGGTCCTGCCGCTAGGAGCAGCCCCGCAGAGCCGTCAGGTAGTGCGGGGCTCTCCGCGTTTTGGCACTCCGATTTTTGGGCAGCCGCCCGCGTGGCACCGCCAGCTCCTCCCCGCCGGCCAGTACGATCGGTCGTTGAATCGAGCACCAGCGCCACGGGAGTTAACCGCCTTGCACCATGCACCGTCCCGCGGAAGGAACTGGTTTGCAGCCGGCGCCCTTGCCGCCGTCCTTTTCGCCACCACCGCCTGCGGCGGGGCCATCAGCGCAACCCGGCAGCCGTCGTCGGACGCTGTTCCCGGCGGATCAGCCGGCACCGCCCCCGGCTACGCCGTCAAGGCGGCCGACCTCCTCGCCACGCTGCCGGTCAAGGGCCGCGCACCGAAAACCGGCTATGACCGGGAGGAATTCGGCCCGGCCTGGTCGGACACCGACCACAACGGCTGCGACACCCGCAACGACATCCTGGCCCGCGACCTCAAAAGCACCACCTTCAAGCCCGGGACGAAGGACTGCATTGTCCTGACCGGCTCCCTCGCGGACCCCTACACGGCAACCACCATCGCCTTCACCCGCGGCAGCAAAACCAGCAGCGCGATCCAGATCGACCACGTCGTCGCCCTCAGCGACTCCTGGCAGAAGGGCGCCCAGCGCCTCAGCAAGGCGCAGCGGACGGCCTTCGCCAACGATCCATTGAACCTGCTGGCAGTTTCCGGCCCCGCCAACCAGCAAAAGTCCGACGGCGACGCCGCCACCTGGCTGCCCGCCAGCAGGGCCTACCGCTGCCCGTATGTGGCGCGGCAGATTTCGGTCAAGGCCAAGTACAAGCTGTGGGTGACCCAGGCCGAACGCACCGCCATGGCGTCAGTACTGGCGCAGTGCGGCGGCACTGTAGCCGGAAGCAAATAAGCAGCCGGCAGCAAGGAGCCAGCCCGCCAGCAGGTAAGCGGCCGGCCGGCTCCGCTCAGTCCTGCTCCGGCTCCTGGCCAGCGAACGGGTAGTCATCATCGTCGCTGCCGGGCGTCCCGGCTGCCTGCTCGATCGCGTCCGCCTCGGCTGCCTCCTCCGCCGAGAGATCGGGGGCGGCGGCTGGGCCATCGGACGTCAGCGGAGTCCGCTGTTCCAGGGCGTCGGCTTCGGGAACGTCTTCCGGCAGGGGCCGCTGTTCCTCGTCCCCGAACTCCCCGCCCGCTGCCTGGCGCTGTTCGAACGCATCAACGTCCGGCACTTCGAGCGGTGTTTCGTCAGGCTGGCTGTTCATGGATCTCCTCCTGCGGCTGCATGGGTCGTTCCACGAGTCTGGCCCTACTCTGCGGCGACGGCAATGGGGGCCGCCTGCTGCCCGGCCAGCAGGCCGGAACCACCGGCGGCCCCGCGCCGCTTCCCCCGTCAGTTTTGGCCCTGCATCAGCCCCTTCCCCGTGTCAGCTCCCTCTCCGTGTCAGCTGAGGTACCCGTTCGGGTTCAGCACGTACTTGGTGGCTGCACCGGCGTCGAACTCGGCGTACCCCTTCGGTGCCTCCTCCAGCGGAATCGGCTTGGCGTTGACGTTCTTGGCGATGCTCACGCGGTCGTTCAGGATGGCCATCATCAGCTGCCGGTTGTACCTCATCACCGGACACTGGCCCGTGGTGAAGCTCAGCGACTTCGCCCAGCCCGTACCGAGGCTCAGGCTCAGCGCACCCTTCTTGGCAGCCTCGTCAATGCCGCCCGGGTCCCCCGTCACATACAGGCCGGGAATACCCAGTGCGCCGCCCGCGGCAGTGATGTCCATCAGCGAATTCAGCACGGTGGCCGGTGCCTCCTTCGCACCCTGGCCGTGGCCCTTCGCCTCGAAGCCGACGGCGTCCACCGCGCAGTCCACCTCCGGCACACCCAGGATCTGTTCAATCTGCTCCACCGGCCCGCCCTTGGTCAGGTCAACGGTCTCGCAGCCGAAGCTGCTCGCCTGGGCCAGCCGGTCACTGTTCATGTCGCCAACTATTACGACGGCGGCACCCAGCAGATGTGCGCTCGTCGCCGCTGCCAGGCCAACAGGACCCGCTCCCGCGACGTATACGGTGGAGCCCACTCCGACCCCAGCCGTCACCGCACCGTGGAAACCCGTGGGGAAGATGTCAGAGAGCATGGCCAGGTCCAGGATCTTCTCCATGGCCCTGTCCTTGTCCGGGAACTTGAGCAGGTTCCAATCGGCGTACGGCACCAGCACGTAGTTGGCCTGGCCGCCCACCCAGCCGCCCATGTCCACGTAGCCGTACGCGCTGCCCGGCCGGTCCGGGTTTACGTTCAGGCAGATGCCGGTCTTGCGTTCCTTGCAGTTCCGGCAGCGGCCGCAGGAGATATTGAACGGCACCGAGCAGATGTCGCCGACCTTAATGAATTCGACGCCGGGCCCCACCTCCACCACCTCGCCGGTAATTTCGTGGCCCAGCACCAGGTCCGGCGGCGCTGTGGTCCGCCCCCTCACCATGTGCTGGTCCGACCCGCAAATGTTGGTGGCTACTGTCCTGATGATGGCGCCGTGGGGAACCTGGCGCCCCACGTTGGCCGGATTTACGCCCGGACCGTCCTTAAGTTCAAAGGTGGGGTAGTCGATATCGATGACTTCCACCTTGCCGGGTCCCTTGTAGGCAACGGCTTTGTTCCCTTCCATCTCTTTCCTCCTGGCGTCACAGACCCTTCCCCTTGAAAGGTCGGCGGTGAATTCATGAGTGTTGTGATGCACCCTCCAGGGCATTCCGCTGACAGGCCGGACGACGCCGTCGGGCCTGAAAAGGTGGAGGGTGACGCCAGTCTAGGACGGTCCCGCCCAAGGGTCCATGGGTCCCCGGCCGGAATTTGAGAGCAGACACTCAGGGTAATTACGCAACACATTTGGGTCTTTTTGATCCGGCCGGTCGGGCCTACGTTGGGAACAGCGAGTCGCCCAGCCGGGGCGTCCGGAACCTGGAGGAATCCCATGAGCACGCATGTAGCTGATTGCAGTGTGACCAACTGCTCCTTCAACGACCATTCCGAATGCAACGCCGAGGCCATCACGGTCGCCGGAACCACAGACCACGCGTCGTGCGCCACGTTCATCGACACCGGCACGCACGGCGGCCTGCCCAAGGTCCTCGCCGGCGTCGGAGCCTGCCAGCGGGCAGAATGCATCCACAACGACCACCTGATGTGCAAGGCGCCGGAAGTCCACGTCGGCCCCGGCCCGGACAACGCCGACTGCCTCACCTACTCCCACAACGGACGGAAAGTCACCCACTAATCCGCGCAGGCAGATAGGGTCCCCCATTGGCGCCGCTCCGGCACTGACCGGGTTGGGGGCGGTGCAGCCTTGGATGTCACAGCCTCTTGCTAGATTCAAATCAGTGCACCGGGAACCGTCCCGGAGCGAGGCTGCCAATGGGGAGGCCCCATGTTCCTGCTCGACCCAACCACGCCGGGAGCACCCGCTGACCTGGTGTTCTCAGCCAGTGACCTCGTGGCCGCGAGCGAGTGCGAATACCGCACGCTCAGGACCCTTGACGAGAAGCTGGGCCGCTCCCCCAAGGCCGGTTTCCCCGCCGATGAGATGCAGGCACGGGCCGGCAAGCTCGGCGACCTCCACGAGCACAAGGTGCTTGCCGCCCTGATCGGCACGCACGGCACCTGGGATGACTCGTTCGGCAAAGGGGTTTACTGCGTCGACCGTGGAACCACGGACCGTGCCGACCTCGCGGAGAAGGCCCGGGAAACAGAAGCTGCCCTTCGCGCCGGCGCCGACGTCGTCTTCCAGGCAACGTTCTTTGACGGCGAATTCCTCGGCTACGCGGACTTCCTGGTGAAAGAGGAACATGTTTCCGGAAACCCTGCCCAGAGGTACGCGGTCTGGGACACCAAGCTGGCGCGGCACGCCAAAGTGGGTGCCCTGCTGCAGCTTGCGGCTTACGGCGATCAGCTGATCGCGCTCGGACTCGACCCTGCCCCGCGCGTCACGTTGGTCCTCGGCAACCTGGAGCGAAGCTCCCACTCGCTGACCGATCTTCTGCCCGTGTACCGCGAGCGCCGCGCGAGGTTCCGTGAGCTCACCGTGGCCCACCGGGACTCGGATGCCGCCGTCGCGTGGCAACAGCCGGGCGTCGCCTACTGCGGCAGGTGCGACTACTGCGCCGAACAGGTGGCCCTGCACCGCGACCTTCTGATGGTGGCCGGCATGAGGTCCATCCAGCGCAAGAAGCTCGTCGCAGACGGCATCACCACCATCGATGCCCTCGCCGAATTGCCGCTCCACCTGGCCACCGGCTCACGCCGGCGCCTGCGCGACCAGGCCAGGATGCAGACAGGGCTGGAGCCTGCTGACGGTTCAAGGACCTTCGTGAAGGACGGCCGGCAGCACACCGTGACGTATAAGGTGCTGGCAGACAACGCGCTGGGCAGCATCCCCGTACCCAGCGAGGGCGACATCTTCTTCGATTTCGAAGGCGATCCCCTCTGGCAGGACCCATCGGGCCAGTGGGGCCTGGAATATCTCTTCGGCGTGATCGAGGCACCCCGGGCCGCTGATCCGCCGGGCCAGGAACCGGTCTTTCGGCCGTTCTGGGCCCACTCCCGCGCCGGCGAACGGCAGGCCTTCCTGGACTTCCTCGCCTACGTGGAGGAACGCAGGGCCCGGTATCCGGACATGCACGTCTACCACTACGCGCCCTACGAAAAGACAGCACTGCGCAACCTGTCGCTCAACCATGTGGCCGGCGAGGATGTGGTGGACTCGTGGCTGCGCGACGGGCTCCTGGTGGACCTCTACGCCACTGTCCGGCACTCACTCCGGATTTCCGAAGCCTCGTACTCCATCAAGAAACTCGAGCCCCTGTACATGGGTGACCACCTGCGGTCCGGGGACGTCAAGGACGCCGGCGCTTCCGTGGTGGCCTACGCCGCCTACTGCGAAGCCCGGGATGGCGGCCCGGAAACGCAAGCCGAGGCTGCCGCCATCCTGGCCTCCATTTCCGACTACAACCAGTACGACTGCCTCTCCACGCTCCGCCTCCGGGACTGGCTGCTGCAGCTGCGTGGCGGTGTGCCTGCCGCCCCTGACCCCGCTGGCCCGGTCACGGCAACGGAAGGCGGGACGACGGCGGACAGTGCGGCGACGCCGGACAGTGCGGCGACGCCGGACAGTGCGGCGGCGGCGGACGGTTCCCCGACCGCGGACGGTTCCCCAACGCCGTCAGACGCCGTAACGGACGGGGAACCCTCACCCGAGGAAGAAGGCCTGCGCGCTTTCCTGGACGCCATTCCGGACCACCGGGAACTGACGCCCGACGAGCAGGCAGTGGCCATGGTTGCGGCGGCAACCGGCTATCACCGCCGGGAGCGCAAACAGTTCTGGTGGGAGCACTTCGACCGCCTCGAAGCCGAGCTCGACGCGTGGCGGGACCAGCGGAACGTGTTCATCGTCGAAGCGGCGGAGGTGGTCTCCGACTGGGCGCCGCCCACCGCCCGGGCACGGACCGAGTCCCGCACCCTGCGGCTCACCGGAATCATGAGTGAAGGCTCGGAATTCAAGCCCGGATCCACCTGGTTCCGGATGTTTGAGGATCCGCTGCCGGACGGGCTCGGCGAGGTCGACGGCAGCCGGACCCCGCACCGCCCGGCGGGCCGGCAGGCAGGCACCGCCGGAGGCGCTGTTGAAGTGGCCACGCCGCCCTCCCGGGACGGCATCTTCGGCACACTGGTGGAAGCCGTCGAGGACCACCCCCAGCAGCCTGGCCGCACCGTCATCACCATCACGGAGAAGTCCACGGGAAAGGTGCCCCCGTACTTCCAGCTGCCCATGGCCCTGACGGACGACCGCCCCATTCCCACCACAAGCATCGAGGCCGCGCTGGCAGAACTCGCGCAGCAGGTCGGCTCCTCCCTGCCGGAGCTTCCTGGGCATCCCGGCGTGGACATCCTCCGCCGGTCGGCACCTCGGCTGGCCGGGCTCCCGGGCCTGCCCGACGTCGGCAACGATGCCAATGGCAACGCCGACTACGTGTCGGCCATAACCGCCGCGCTGCAGCACCTGGACCGGTCCTACCTTGCGGTGCAGGGGCCTCCGGGAACCGGCAAAACGTTCGTCGGCTCCCACGTCGTCGCCCGGCTCGTGGAAGCGGGCTGGAAAGTGGGCGTGGTCGCCCAGTCCCACGCCGTCGTCGAGAACATGCTCTGCACCGCCATCGAAAAGGCAGGCGTGGACCGCGCAGTGGTGGCCAAAAAACTGTCCCAGCCCCACGACGTGCCCTGGACCTGCGTCGCCGACGAGGACGTCGCCCGGCTCCTGGATAGGCCAGGCGGGTGCCTGATCGGCGGAACTGCCTGGACCATGACCGGCAGACATGTTCCCGCCGCGTCTCTGGACCTGCTGGTCATCGACGAGGCCGGCCAGTATTCGCTGGCCAACACCCTGGCCGTGGCCAGGTCCGCCAAGCGGCTCCTTCTACTCGGTGACCCACAGCAGCTTCCGCAGGTCACCCAGGGCTCCCATCCGGAGCCCGTCGACGAGTCCGCCCTCGGCTGGCTGTCCGCCGGACATGCCACCATGCCTGCCGAGCTCGGCTACTTCCTCGCCGATTCCTGGCGGATGCACCCCGAGCTGTGCCGCAAGGTCTCGGTCCTCAGCTACGACGGCAGGCTGGAGTCCGCACCTGCGGCGTCCCGGCGCCAACTCGACGGCGTGCCCCCGGGCGTGGAGACCGTCCTGGTGCGGCATTCCGGCAACACCACGAGCTCTCCGGAGGAGGCGGCAGTGGTGGTCGGGCTGGCCCATGAACATATCGGGATCAAATGGACGCCGGGAAAGGACGAGCCCGTCCGGCGGCTGGAAGCCAAGGACATCCTGGTGGTGGCTGCCTACAACGCCCAGGTGCAGGCCGTCCGGCACGCCCTGGACCGGGCGGGCCTGCCCGACGTGCGGGTGGGAACGGTGGACAAGTTCCAGGGCCAGGAGGCTCCCGTGGTGCTCGTGTCCATGGCGTGCTCGGCGATTGCCGAGGCACCGCGCGGAGCCGAGTTCCTCCTCAACCGCAACCGCATCAACGTCGCGGTGTCCCGCGGGCAGTGGCGGGCTGTGATCGTCCGCTCCCCCGAGCTCACGAACTATATGCCGTCCCGGCCGTCTGCGCTGGAGGAACTCGGGGCCTTCCTGGGCCTCAGCCCGGGCGGTGGCAGCCGTGAGCTCAGCTGACCACCTGAAAGCTGCTGAATCCGCCCTCGGCCGGGGAGACTTTCTCGTCGACGTGTGCCACCCTGCCCGGAGCGCGGGATGAGCCAAGCCAGCGTCTGAACTCAACGATGTCCGGCTGCGGGCCCTCCGCGACGACGGCAACCGAACCGTCGTCGTCGTTCCTGACCGAACCTGTCAGCCCCAGCTCGTCAGCTTTGCGCGCGGTCCAGTACCGGAAGCCGACACCCTGGACCATCCCGGTAACCCGTGCGGTGAGGCGGACGCTGTCCGGATCTGCTGCCTTCGAGTCAGTCATGGAACCAATGTAGCCCCGGCGGTCACGGTCCCGACAGGTTCTGCCAGGCGGCGGACGTCCGGGCAGGAAACCTATCCGGCAGGGCGGAGCGAGGTGATCATGGCCCGGATGTTCTTGTATTCAGGGGTCTCCATGTAGGCCTGGGGCGTGTCCACGTTCGGCGGGTTCCCCGGGGTCGTGTCGAACGGGTCGTAGATGCCGCCGAACATTGCGCCGCTTGGCGGCCAGCTGAAGAAGTGGGCTATGGGGCAAGCCATGGAACCGGCCGGCTCGGGTGCCGAGGTGATGCCGTAGGCGAGGATCGTCATCTTCGCAGGGTCGGTCGCGGTGTCGTCCTGCCGCGACTCAAACGTGAAGCGCGGTGTGCCGCCTGGCTGCTTCAGCGCCGGAAGCGGTTCCGAATCGTACATGGCATAGGGCTGCTTCCTGGTGCATTCCGCGCCGACCACCATGTTGGTCCGCAGGGTAGCCATCGACTTGCCCGCAGGGTTCCGGACCTCCACGAACACGCCGTCTTGCGCCGGCTCTCCGGCGGGATCCTTGATGACCCACCCGGCCGGGAGATCGAACGCCAGCTTGCCGTCCGACGTCGTGAACGTTTTCCAGCCTTCCGGCAAGGTAGCGGACGGCGTGGCGGTGGCCGACGCCGGGTTGTCGGTAGCCGTGGCTGTTCCGGTTGCCGTTGGAGTTCCGCTTGCCGTCGGTGGGGCCGTCTCCGGGGAGGCTGAGGTTGCCGGCGCCGCAGACCCACCCCCGCCCGGCGCGGCCGGAGCCCCGCACGCGCTGAGGGCAACGACGGCGGCGAAGATGGCCGCCCCGGACAAAGTCCCTGAATAGCGCAAAGCCCCTCCTTCGGTTGCGAGTGTGCTCCCCATTCTGGGCTTGCATTCCTCGGCCCGGGAAGTGATCGGAGACTATCGCCGCCAAAGTGTTGCCATCGGTAACGAACGGACCCTGTGTCTGAAAGCCTCGCCGCTTGAAAAGCAGTGAGATTCGGTTGGTCCCGACCGGCTCGACCAGCGGACCGGGAACGGCGAAGCCCCGCTGCAGCATGCTGCAGCGGGGCTTCGGACCGGAGGAAATCAGTTGACGGTGATGTCCCGCGTCCGGTGGTCGTAACGGATGGTGAGCTGGCCGCCGGCGTGGTGCAGTTCGTGGTTGGCGCCATCGAATGCGCCGAACGCGCCGTAGTTCTCATCCCAGGACCGGTTGAGGGCGATCTTGAAGTTGTAGTACCCGGCCGGGATTTCTGCCGAGAGCTTCCACAGCTGGTCCAGTTCGTCGAGCTTCATCTGTGCTTCGTCGTACTGCGGTGCCCAGTTCTCCGGGGCACCCAGAAGGGTGTTGAAGTCGCCGGCCACTGCCACAGCACCGGGCTGGTCGATGGTTTCCACGGAGTTTTCGACAGCGGGAGCCTGGGCTTCGGCGTCGGCCTCGGTCTTCTTCTGCACAGCCTTTGCCACGGGAGCCACTGCGTTTTCAATCAGCTTGGCTGCCTTGTCCGCCACCTTCGCGGCCTTGGACGGAGCCTTCTCTGCCTTGGCCGCGGCCTTGGCGGGCGCCGCCTTGGCCGGTGCGGCCACCGGAAGCGGAGTATCGGCAGGGACCGGGGTGCCGGCCTCGAGCGCTGCCGAGAAGCTGGCAGCGTCCGGGAAAGCGACGGTGGCGCGCTGGCCGTCCTCGGTGATGGTCCAGCCGGAGCGTCCCTTAACCAGCCAGCCGGCCTTGACCAGCTTGGCCGTGGCCGTGGTCAGCGACTTGTGGCCACGGGGAATGCCGCCGCTGAGCAGTTCAGCTTCGTAGGCGTTCAGCGGAACCCGGACGAGGGCTTCAGCCAGCACGGCGCCGGCGTTCTGCGACTCACCCGACAACACCCCCTCTGCCAGAACGTCCAGCACGGCCTTAAGGCGGATGTTGGTGTTTTCGGCGGCAGTCTTGCGCATGGTTCCCCTTACAGAGCGATTGTTCCCACAGTAGTTTGCCAAGCGCTGGGCGAATCTGGCGACTTTAGTAGGTAAACATTGTGTGTCGTGACCGACTATGACGGGGATTACACCCGAACTGAGCCGGGGATCTCGGTTCTTTGGCGCCGCCGCGAGCCCTTCCCGCCTTCACTTCCCCACCAGATGCGGGGTTCATTTCCCGCGGGCAACGATAGAAAGTAGGCTTACCATATAGAGCGAGGCACCAAAACGAAGGGATGAATTCAGTGAGTGAACACAGCAGCAACGCAGACGGCTTTATCGTTCCGGACCCTTCGAAGCTCCGTGACGATGTTCCCGGCGACGCGGGCGACGACGCCAACGCCATCCGCTTCAGCGAGGAGCAGGCCCTGATCGAGGAACAGTCGCACGGCATCCGCCCGGAGCGCTACAGCGTTCCCTCGGGCGGCCCCACCATGGAGGAAGCCCGCGGCAACATGGACCTTTCCGACGACGCTCGCGACGCGGCAGCCGGAGACAGCAGCGACGACGGCCTGCACAGCGGCCAGGAACAGTAGCCTCTCAAGAAACGCCTTAACGGCAAGGGCGGCCCCCCCGGGGCCGCCCTTGCGCGCCGGTGACATGACGAGGCTCCTACGCCAACCTATTGGGCGTAGCCCTCTACTTCACTTGGGGGCCGGACGTCCGCCGCATCGGGATCCTCACCGGCCTTTGCCTTCGCCCGGCGCTGACGCAACAGGTCCCAGCACTGGTCCAGGGCCGCCTCCACCTGGGCCAACCGGGCCAGGCGCTCCTCCTGATTACCCGCCTCGCCGCCGCCGACGTCCTCTGAACCGGCCGAGCCTGCCCCCGCTGGCTCGCGGAGCTGATGCTCCTCGTCAACCAGCGCCTGGATGCGCTGCAGAATGTCCTGGTTGTCCATCGCCTTCACTCCTTGGTTAGCGCGTGCCGGATCATCTTCGAAAAGCAGCCGCCGGCAACGGTGGCCCGCCTGCCCGGGACTGCCAGCCTAACTTTGGGCCGCGGCCAGGGAAAGGGGGTTGCCGTCACCGTTCGGCCCCAAGGTCCACCGCCCGCAATCCGGATGCGCCGGCACTGGCGGCACCGCCGTACTCTCGCTAGGGTAGACGATAAGCATGCTTAGCATTGCCTCAATGTCAGGCCCTGCACGGAGCCCGACGTTCCTGTCCGCGTTCAACACCGCAACGGAGGAGAACCATGACCGACCAGTACACCTTTAAGAATCCCGTTACCGCTTACGAGCACATCGAGCCGCCCAAGCAGCACCAGCCCGAACCCGGCCTGGACGCGAAGCTGGAACCCAAGGCCGACCTGGGCGAGGACACGTACCGCGGCACCGGACGCCTCGATGGCCGGAAGGCTATTGTCACCGGCGCGGACTCCGGCATCGGTGCAGCGACGGCGATCGCTTTCGCCCGGGAGGGGGCCGACGTCGTGCTTTCCTACCTCCCCGAGGAGGAAGAGGATGCGGCGAGGATTGCCAACCTGATCGAGAAAGCCGGCCGCAAAGCCGTCAAGGTGCCCGGCGACCTCAAGGACGCCGCGACCTGCCAGAAGCTGGTGGACACCGCGCTGCAGGAACTCGGCGGCCTGGACATCCTCGTGAACAACGCCGGCAAGCAGGTGGCGCAGGAGGACATCGGCCAGATCACCGACGAGCAGTTCGACCACACCCAGAAGACCAACGTGTACGCCATGTTCTGGCTCACCAGGGCGGCAGTGCCGCATCTCCCTGCCGGCTCCACGATCATCAACACCACATCCATCCAGGCGTACAACCCGTCACCGACGCTGCTGGATTACGCCACCACGAAGGCAAGCATCAACAACTTCACCAAGGGACTGGCACAGCAGCTGGCACCAAAGGGCATCCGGGTGAACGCGGTGGCTCCGGGGCCGATCTGGACGCCCCTGCAGGTCAGCAGCGGCCAGCCCAAGGAGGCCCTGCCGGAGTTCGGCAAGGACACTCCCCTGGGCCGCGCGGGCCAGCCCGCAGAGCTCGCCCCGGCGTACGTGTTCCTGGCGTCGGCGGAGTCGAGCTTTGTGGTTGGCGAGACCCTGAACGTCAACGGCGGCAGCCCGACGCCGTAGCTGCGGCTTCCGCCGGCCGGCGCAGCCCGGAAACGCCGGCCGGCACCGCATTCACGTTCCACTTCGGGAGCGGGCTCCATCGCGGGCGCCCGGGAAATCCGCGTCGATCAGCGGATTTCCCGGGCCTCCGCCGGTCCGCGGCGTCACCCGGACAGCTCGGCCAGCAGTTCCTGCTTCCGTTCCTCGCTTGCAAACGAGGACCTGATGGAGTTCGCCGCGAGCCTGATCCGGTCGAATTCCGAGAGCCCGAGAACCGACTCCAGCTGGGCAAAGTTGGTGTCCACGTATCCGCCGAAGTACGCCGGATCATCCGAGTTCACACTGACGTTGAGGCCGGCGGCCAGCATCGCCGGCAGCGGGTGGGCGGCCAGCATGTCCACGGCACGCAGCCGGACGTTCGACAACGGACATACCGTCAGCGGCACCCGCTCGGTGACCAGCCGCTCCACCAGATCCGGGTCCTCTATGCACCGGATCCCGTGGTCAATCCGCTCCACGCCCAGCACGTCCAGCGCCTCCAGAATGTACGACGGCGGGCCCTCCTCGCCGGCGTGCGCAATCTTCCGCAGGCCGGCTTCGCCGGCCCGGGCAAACAGCCGCGTGAATTTCGACGGCGGATTGCCCACCTCTGCGGAGTCCAGGCCGATTCCGGCGATCGGTGCGTTCATCGCGAGCAGCCCGTCCAGGACCTCCAGCGCCGAGTCCTCTGAGAGGTCCCGGAGGAAGGCGGCAATCAGCAGCGTGGAGATGCCGAATTCTTCTTCTGAGGTGGCGAGGACAGAGGCCACGCCGTTCACGCAGGTTTCCAGGGAAACGCCCCGTGAAAGGTGCGCCTGCGGGTCCATCATGATTTCCGCGTGCCGCACCCCGGCGTCCGCTGCCCGTGCCAGGTACGCCCGGGTCATGTCCGCGAAGTCCTGCTCCGTCCTGAGGACCGCCATGTTCGCGTAGTACAGGTCGAGGAACGACTGCAGATCGGTGAACTCGTAACGGCTCCTCAGCTCGTCCAGGCTGGCATATGGCAGCTCGATCCCGTTCCGCTCCGCGAGCGCGAAAATCAGCTCCGGTTCCAGCGTCCCTTCGATGTGCAGATGCAGCTCAGCCAAGGGCATCGGCGCCGGTGGCACCGCCAGCGCGGCTTCGTCCGATGGCGCAGTTTCCGTCGCAGCCGCGGTTCCCTCCGAGGGCGGGGTTCCGGCAGAAAGTGCAGTGGGATCGGTCGGTTCGGCGGCGCCGTCGTAAGTATTCACCCCGACAGAATAGTCCCCGGAACGGGCACAACCGCTAGAGTCGATCAGATGCGGACTGAAGAGTATGCTGACCCCTTGGCCGATCTGGACTGGCAGGTGGATGCCGGCACGAGGAGCGACCAAGGCAGTGCCGACCACTCCATCGACGGCTTCGTCCGGGTGCGCGGTGCCCGCGAGAACAACCTCCGCAATGTGGACGTCGCCGTTCCGCGGGACGCCATCGTTGCCTTCACGGGCGTCTCCGGCTCGGGCAAGTCATCCCTGGCGTTCGGGACAATCTACGCGGAGGCCCAGCGCCGGTACTTCGAATCTGTCGCGCCCTACGCCCGCCGCCTGATCCAGCAGGGGCACAATCCCAAGGTGGAGATGATCACCGGGCTGCCGCCCGCCGTCGCGCTTCAACAGCGGCGGGGAACGCCGAGCAGCCGTTCCACGGTGGGAACGGTGACCACGCTGTCCAACTCGCTGCGCATGCTGTTCTCACGCGCGGGCAGCTACCCGGCCGGCGCCAGCCCGCTGGACTCGGATGCCTTCTCGCCCAACACGGCCGCAGGCGCATGCCCCGACTGCCACGGACTGGGCGTTGCGCACACAGTGACCGAGGCGTCCATGGTCCCCGACCCCTCACTGACCATCCGGGAGGGGGCCATCGCAGCGTGGCCCACCGCATGGCAGGGCAAAAACCTGCGGGACATCCTCACGCACCTGGGCTACGACGTCGACACCCCCTGGCAGGACCTGCCACGGAAGGACCGCGACTGGATCCTGTTCACGGACGAGCAGCCGGTCGTGGAAATCACGCCCCAGCGCGACCGCGTGGCCAAGCCGTACAAGGGCAAATTCTGGAGCGCCAAGAGCCACGTGCTCCACACCCTCGCCGATTCAAAGAGCAACACCATGCGCGAGCGGGTCCTGCGCTTCATGGAAACCGGGCCCTGCCGGCGGTGCAGCGGCAGCGGACTCACGCCCGAGGCGCTGGCGGTCACGTTCGCCGGCAGGACCATCGCCGAGCTCAACGCAGTCCCGATGGCCGAGCTTGCGGACATCATCCGCCCGACCACCGAGCTGACGGACGCCGGAACCGCTTCCCGCAAACTGCCCGCGGGCATGCAGTCCTCCGCTGAAACCAACGAGGTGGCCGTAGCCATAACCCGCGACCTCCTCCAGCGGATCACCGTCCTGCTGGATCTGGGGCTCGGTTACCTTGCCCTGGGCCGGCCGACGCCCACCCTCTCCCCGGGAGAGATGCAGCGCCTCCGGATCGCCACCCAGCTCCGCTCGGGACTGTTCGGCGTGGTCTATGTGCTGGACGAGCCGTCCGCCGGGCTGCACCCCGCCGACGCCGAGCCCCTCCTGGCGGTGCTGGAACAGCTCAAGTCGTCGGGCAACTCCGTGTTCGTGGTGGAGCACAACATGGACATTGTGCGCCGCGCCGACTGGCTCGTGGACGTGGGTCCGCGCGCTGGCGAGGCCGGCGGTGAGGTCCTGTACAGCGGGCCCGTGGCGGGCCTCGCCGACGTAGCGGCCTCCGTGACGCGCCCGTTCCTCGTTGCGGGCGGCCCTTCCGACGGCGGTGCCCCCGACAGCCGTTCGCCGGCCGGCGGCGAGCCCGACAGCAGCGCCCGGACCACCCGCCGTCGGGAGCCTGCTGCGTGGCTGGAACTGAACGACATCACCCGCCACAACCTCCGCGGCCTTGACGCCTCCTTCCCGCTGCAGGTGCTGACAGCGGTCACCGGAGTATCGGGCTCGGGCAAGTCGACTCTGGTCAGCCACGTCCTGGCCGAGGTGGTTGGATCAGAGCTGCACGGAGACGCGGGCACTGATGCCGCGGTCACAGGAGCCGCCGGCATCGACGAGGACCAGCCCGCGGACGCCGTCGACCCTGGCACGCCGCTGAGCGTGGGAACCGTGACCGGACTGGATCACGTGGACCGGCTGGTGACGGTGGACCAGAAGCCGATCGGCCGCACGCCGCGGTCCAACCTGGCCACCTACACCGGGCTCTTCGACGCCGTGCGCAAGGAGTTCGCGGCCACGGACGAAGCCCGGGGCCGGGGCTATGGGGCCGGGCGATTCTCCTTCAACGTGGCCGGCGGGCGCTGCGAGACCTGCCAGGGCGAGGGGTTTGTCGCCGTCGAGCTGCTGTTCCTGCCCGGCAGCTACGGCCCCTGCCCGGAATGCGACGGGTCGCGCTATAACACCGAAACGCTGGAAGTCACCTACCGCGGCAAGAACGTGGCCGAGGTCCTGGGCATGACCGTGGACGCCGCAGCCGAGTTCCTGGCCGACGTTCCCGCGGCGGCCCGCAGCCTGGAGACGCTCCGGGACGTGGGGCTGGGCTACCTGCGGCTTGGCCAGCCCGCCACTGAACTGTCCGGCGGCGAGGCCCAGCGCATCAAGCTCGCCACCGAACTGCAGCGGGCGCGCCGCGGCCACACGCTCTACCTGCTGGACGAGCCCACCACCGGGCTCCACCCCTCCGATGTGCGGCTCCTCATGGCGCAGCTGCAGCGCCTTGTGGACGCGGGCAACACCGTGGTTGTGGTGGAACACGAGATGGACGTGGTGGCCGAAGCCGACTGGGTGATCGACCTCGGACCATCCGGTGGAGACGCGGGCGGACAGATCGTGGCCTCCGGAACGCCCGCAGACGTTGCGGTTTCGCCCGACAGCCGGACCGCCCGGTACCTCGCTGCTTCGCTCGGCGGGGACGCCCATTAAAGAGCTTTACTGTCAATAAAGATCTCGATTTGATAACGGCGCGCAACCCCTCTAGGCTGGGGCACATGCCCGCGCGATGCGGGCCCATGAATGCCCGGTGCCGCCACCACCAGTTACTGCCCGGCCGGCGGATACCGAAATGACCTCTAGTTCGTCAGGGGCGGGCAGTAGCGCGACAACGTCCGGGGACGGGCCGAGCGCGGGTGGCCTCAGGAGCATCCCAAATGAAGAAAGCAACCCTCAGCACTGCCGCGCGCCGTGGTGTCACCCTGGCCGCTGTTTCCGCCGCAACCCTGGCCCTCTCCGCCACTGCGGCCAACGCTGCAACGCCCACCGCCACGAGCGCTTCCACCTGGGACGCCCTCGCCCAGTGCGAGAGCGGCGGCAACTGGTCCACCAACACCGGCAACGGCTTCTCCGGCGGCCTGCAGTTCACCCCGCAGACCTGGGCGGCTTTCGGTGGAACCGGCGCGCCGCAGGACGCTTCCCGTGCCCAGCAAATCGCCGTGGCCGAAAAGGTCCAGGCCAGCCAGGGCTGGGGCGCATGGCCCGCCTGCTCCGCCAAGCTCGGCCTGACCGGCGGCGGCGGCGCTCCGGCACCGCAGATCCTGCCGCAGAGCGCACCCGTCCAGGCAGCCCCCGCCCAGGCCCCGGTCCAGACCGCTCCCGTCGCCCAGGCTCCGGTAGCCCAGACTGCCGCAGCCGAGGCCCCGGTCCAGGCCCGCCACGCTGCCGCCATCGCGGTGAGCGGCGAGACCTACACGGTCCAGGAAGGCGACACCCTGAGCAAGATTGCCGACAAGCTCGGCATCCACGGCGGCTGGCAGCACCTCGCCGATGCCAACGCTGACACCATCAGCAACCCGAACCTCGTGTTCGTGGGCCAGGTTCTGCAGCTTCCTGCCTAATCGGACCCGTGCAGCCGCTCAGCGGCTAAAGCTCGACGCCGGGCGGCCCCTTCCGGGGCCGCCCGGTTTTCGTTGCGCCTGCCCTGCCTGCACCCATAAAGAACGACGCCGGGCGGCCCCCCTTAAGC
>NZ_JBHVBL010000036.1:0-49344 GCF_042668165.1 Arthrobacter sp. NPDC057388 | reverse complement strand
CACCCGACTGCGTGGTGGACACGGCAGGCGCAGAGATGTTCGAAGTCATCTTTCTCCTAATTGCTTGATTACTTGTCATTTACGTTTGCAGGAAGATTCTGGGTTTGGGCGGCGGGCGCCAGCCGTTCCTGGCCCACATAGGCATTCAGGCTCTTGCCCCGGCTGAAGCCCACGAGGGTCACCCCGGTGTCGGCGGCGAGGTCCGCCGCCAGGCTTGAGGGCGCGCTGACCGCCGCCAGGACCGGGATGCCGGCCAGGGCGGCTTTCTGCACGAGCTCGAAAGACGCCCGGCCGGAAACCTGCAGGACGGTGCCGCGCAGCGGCAGGAGCCCTTCGCGCAGTGCCCACCCGACCACCTTGTCCACGGCATTGTGCCGCCCGACGTCCTCGCGGAGGCAAAGCAGCTCTGCTTCACCGCCGCCGTCGATCCTGAACAGTCCTGCCGCGTGGACGCCGCCGGTCTTGTCGAACAGCGCCTGGGCCTCGCGCAGCTGTTCGGGGAGGCTGGCCAGCACGTCCACCGGCACGCGCAGCTGGTCCGCGTGCACGTCGTGGGTGAGGGTCTTGCGTACGGCCTCAATGGAGGTGCTGCCGCAGATCCCGCAGGAGCTGGAGGTGTAGACGTGCCGGCCGGATTCCGGCAGAACCAGTCCGGGACGGAACTGTGCTTCGACGACGTTGAATGTCTGCCGGCCGGTTTCGTCCTCGCCGGCGCAGAAGCGGAGCGAGACGAGATCCTCCTGGCAGCTGATGATGCCTTCCGAAACCAGGAAACCGGCCACGAGGTCAAAGTCGTCACCGGGTGTCCGCATCGTTACGGCGAACGACATGTTCCCGAAGCGGATCTCCAGCGGCTCCTCGGCCGCCAGCACGTCCTCGCGCACCCGTACGGGGAATTCCATGGCGGCCTCGGAGCCGTCCAGCAGGTAGCGGTGGACCTTCCGGCGCTGGGTCATGCGTGCCATGCCCTAGTCCCCCCATTCCAAGCTGTTGCCCCAGGCCAGATTGCCGGGCAGCGACGCCTGCAGCGGCGGGCACCAGGGGAGGGCAAAGGCCGGAACCGGCTCACCGGGCTGTGCTCCCCGGGACGGAACCACCATGACGCCGTCGGCGCCGGCCAGTCCGCGCATCATGCCGGGGCCAGTGAACGGGGCGGGAACCGCCATGCCGTTGACCCAGCGGAACGGCATGAGCCGGGTGGACGCCCGGTGGGCGTCGACGGTTGCGCCGCACAGCACCCGGCTGACTCCGGGCACCGGCTGGTGCCCAAGGGCGGCCAGCAGGGGACCGCCGACGGTGAAAAGGGCCATGAGGGCGGCGAGCGGGTTGCCGGGAAGTCCGACGACGAAGCGACCGTTGGGCAGCTTGCCCAGGGCCACGGGATGGCCGGGCCGCATGGCGATGCCGTCGATGAGGAGCCGGCCGCCGAGGGCTGTCACGGCATTGCGGAAATGGTCCGCGCCCGAGCGGCCCGTTCCGCCGGTGGTCACGATAACGTCCGGCCATTGCCCCATCGGCGCTTCGGCGGCGCCCAGTGCCGTCAGCCATTCCTCGTAGGAGTCCCCGATCCGGACCAGCTGGCCCGGGACGCCTCCCAGCATCCCGACGACAGTGCTGAGCTGGGGTCCGAAGGCGTCCCTGACCTGTCCGGGTGCCGGGATCCTCGCCGTAACCACCTCCGAGCCGGTCACAAGCAACTTGACCAGGGGCTTGCCGTGCACCATCAGCTGGTCATGGCCGGCGACGGCGGCCAGGGCGATATGTGCCGGGTTCAAGGCTGTCCCGGCGGGGATGAGGACCTCGCCGGCTGCCGCTTCCTCGCCGGACCTGCGGATGTGCTGGCCAGGGCGGGGTTCGCCGGGAGCCGCCCCGTCGCCCAGCATCAGTACGGCCCTGCCAGCTGCTGTGGTGGTGAGCCGTCCGCTCTCGACGCGGAGGACCGCCTGGGTGCCGGCAGGGATGACGCCGCCGGTCACCACCGGGCTGGCCTCTCCGCTGCGGAGCGGCTGTCCCGGTTCCGTCAGGGTCCACGGACCGTCCCCGCTGACCGTCCAGCCGTCCATGGCGGATGAGGCGTAATGGGGCAGGTCCTGAAGCGCGACGACGTCTGCCGCCAGAGTTCTTCCGCTCGCCTCCGCCAACGGGACACGCTCGGGTCCAAGCGGGCGGGCGCATTCGAAAGCCAGCCTGCGTGCTTCCGCCCAGGTGTGCTCTCCGTGAGTGTCCCGCCCGGCGGCCGTGCCCGGCCTTTCGATGGTCTGAAGGGCTGGAGCTGTCACTGGTGGTTCCTCGTTGGTGAATGGGCCTCGTTGGTTGGCTTGCAAAAGGGCGGGGACACTTGGCGTTGGCCGGCTTGCGCGGCGGGAATGCCCTGCGCTGCTGTTCGTTTCCCGAAAGCGGTGCTTCGGCGCTTACCTCCCCAGGTATTTCAGGCCTCCGAAACACCGTTTACGGGAAACGAAAATTGCTTTTTTGCGCTAGGCGATGCGGCTTTGGGCCCCTTCCCAACAGCGGCCACCCTGATATTCCAAATATATCTCAAAGATATATCAGTGGGAAGGGGTTCAAGCATCGGATTTTTTTTGCGGCCCTTGGGCCCGTCTAGGCAGCCTCAACCGTCACGACGTCGCCGTTGTCGCGGCAGAACATGCGGCGTCCGCCACCGAAGGCGCGGATCAGCCACAAGATGCCGCCGTCCTCGGTCAGGTCGTCGATCCAGCCGCTGTGCCGGGTCGAGTACTGCTCCACGACGGTGACAAAATCGCCCGGCATGAGCGCGGTCCAGTCCGTGACGACCTTGGTCTCGGCGGGCGCCGGCGCGGTGCCGGCCACCATCAGTGCCGTTGTCATGGCGTGAGGACCGGTGCCAGGGCGCGGAACTGTTCGCGCGCCGCCTTGGCGGTGTGGAGGAGCAGCAGTGCGGTGGTCACGGAACCGACCCCGCCGGGGACAGGAGTCAGTGCTGCAGCGACCGTGCTGACGCTGGCTTCGTCGACATCGCCGACGAGAGAGCCGTCAGCGAGCACGTTCGTTCCCACATCGATGACCACTGAATGTTCCGAAACATCAGTCCCGGTGAGCAGTCCGGTGCGGCCGGCAGCAACAACCACGACGTCGGCGGCGCGGGTGTACTTCCCGAGCGGGCCGGACCTCGAGTGGCAGACCGTTGTGGTGGCGTCCTTCTGCAGCAGCAGCAGGGACAGCGGCTTGCCCACCACGGTTGACCGGCCCACCACCACTACGTTGCGGCCGGCCACCGGGATTTCGAAGTGGTCCAGGATTTCCACCACGGCGCGTGCCGTGGCCGGCGCGAAGGCGCGCTCCCCGACGGCGAGAAGCCCCAGGCTCAGCGGATTCGCGCCGTCGATGTCCTTTTCCGGGGAGATGTACTTGACCAGCTCCTGGGTCCTCACGCCCGGGGGCAGGGGAGTCTGCAGGATGATGCCGTTGACGGAAGGTTCTGCACTGAGGTCCTTCAGGACGGTGATGAGGACCTGTTCGGTCGCGTCGTGGCCGACGTCGATGATCCGGCAGTTGATGCCGGCGGTTTCCGCGGCGCGCTCTATGGAGCGGACATACCAGTGGGTGGAGCTGTCCTCTGTCGCAACCACGACGGCGAGCGTCGGGCAGGTGCCGTCTTCGGTTAGGGCTTTGGCTTCGGTCCGGGCCTGCTGCTGGATCAGTTTGGCGAGAGGCTTGCCGGAAAGCAGGGATGCAGTCATCGGAGGATCCTTTCCCGTACCTGGCGCGAGAGCGAGTCTGCTGCCAGCACGACTTTTTCTTCGAGTCCGTCAGTTTGTTCAGCCAGTGCGGCGCGCGCCTGGGCATTCTTGATGGCGACGACATTGATGTCGATGTTGACCCGGGCGGTGGTGGCCGCTGCCCGGGCCGCGTCGGCTGCCGCGGCGATGTCGCTGATGACGTTCGGGTTCGCAATATCCAGAAGTTCGGCTGCGAGATCCACGACGGCGCCCGACAGCTTGATCAGCCGGGCCGGCGGTTCGGCGGCCTGGCCAAGTGCGGCGTCGATGGCGGCAGCACGCGCTTCACGCTCATCGTCGCTTTCGGCAGGCAGCTTGTACGAGGCGATCACGGCCTTGAAGGCGGCTTCGTCGGCGTCGGCCAGGCCCAGCGTCTCGCCAACGAGCTGGTCTGCGGCGGCGATGATCCGGGAGGTGGTCTCTGCGTGCTGCTCATATTTGCCGCCGGTGCTGAATCTCGCCACCATCGCCACCAGGGCCGCACCCTGCGAGGCATGGAGTGCCGCGGCAGCGCCGCCCCCGGGAGTGGGTTTCCGGGCGGCAAGCCTGCCGAGATAGTCATTGATTGTTTCTGAACCGATCATTTGTCCATTCCTGGGCTGGTAGAGGCTACAGCCTGGTGGAAAGGCTGGAGCCTGGTAGATGCTGGGGCCTGGTAGAGGCGAGGATAGGGTGCTGCACGCAGCCCGGCTCCCGTTGCGAGGATGAGCCGGGCTGCGTGCCCCCCGGAGGGCCCTGCTGGCTGTTTAGCCGCGGAGCCGGGTCATTTTCGGGTCGTACAGCGGCTCTTCCGAAACGGTGGCCGTAATACGCCGTCCGAAGTATTCAATTTCAACGGAGTCCCCGACGGAGACGGTGCCCGGCAGGTAGGAGTAGGCAATCGGCTTGGCCACGGTGTAGCCGTAGGCGGCGCTGGTCACGTAGCCGACGGCCTGCTCCTTGTAGAAGACGGGCTCTTTGCCGAGGACGATGGAGCGGCCGTCATCGATGGTCAGGCAGCGCAGCCGGCGGGCCGAGCTCTCCTCGGTGCGGCCTTCGAGCGCGCCCTTGCCGATGAAGTTTTCCTTGGCCATCTTCACCGCGAAGCCGAGGCCTGCCTCGAAGGGGTCGTGCTCGGTGGTCATGTCCGTGCCCCAGGAGCGGTAGCCCTTCTCGAGGCGCAGCGAGCTGAACGCCGCACGTCCGGCTGCGATGACACCGAAGGGCTGCCCTGCCTGCCAGAGCGCATCCCAGAGGCGCTGTCCGTTGTCGGCGCTGGTGTACAGCTCCCAGCCGAGTTCGCCGACATAGGAAAGACGCATCGCGGTGACGGGGATCCCGCCGATGACGACGTTTTTGGCGCGGAAGTACTTCAGGCCGTCGTTGCTGAAGTCATCAGCGCTGACCTTGCTGACCAGGTCGCGGGCCAGCGGGCCCCAGAGGCCGATGCAGCACGTGCCGCCCGTGGTGTCGCGCACCTGGACCCAGTCGGAGGCTGATCCGCTTTGGGTCTGGTGCCGGGCGGCGCGCTCAAAGTAGGCGGTGTCGATGTTGCCGTTGGCGCCGAGCTGGAAGGTATCCTCGCTCAGCCGGGCCACGGTGATGTCGCTTCGCACGCCGCCGGCGTGGTCCAGCAGCAGCGTGTAGGTGACCGCGCCCGGCTTCTTGGCCAGGTCCGCCGTCGTCAGTTCCTGCAGGAGCTTCAGGGCTCCCGGGCCGGAGATTTCGAGGCGCTTGAGCGGCGTCATGTCGTACATTGCAACGGCCGTGCGGGTCTTCCACGCTTCGGCGGCCGCGATGGGGGAGCTGAACATTCCGGACCAGGCGTCACGGGCCGGCGGCAGCCATTCGGCCGGCATCTCCTTCAGGAGGGCAGCGTTGGCTTCGAACCAGTAGGGCCGCTCCCAGCCGCCGGATTCGAGGAAGAACGCGCCGAGCTCCTTGTGCCGGGCGTGGAACGGGCTGACGCGCAGGTTCCGCGGGGAGAGCCGCGGCTGCAGCGGGTGCAGGACGTCGTAGATTTCCACGAAGTTCTGCTGCGAGGTTTCGCTGACGTATTCGGGGGTGAGCTGGACGTCCTCGAAGCGGGTGATGTCGCATTCGCCGAGGTCGGTTTCGGACTTGCCCGTGGTCAGCAGCTCTGCCATGGCTTTGGCCACTCCGGCGGAGTGCGTGACCCAGACGGCCTCGGCGACGTAGAAGCCGTCGAGTTCCTTGGACTCGCCAAGGAGCGGGCCGCCGTCGGGGGTGAAGGAGAAAATGCCGTTGAAGCCGTCCTCGATTTCGCTTTCCGCCAGCGCGGGCAGCAGCTGCTTGGTGGCCTCCCAGGCCGGCAGGAAGTCCTCGAGGGTGAACTCGAGCCGGGACGGCATGTTGTGTTCGCTGACGGTCTCGGGGGCGTAGCTGCCGAGGGTGTCGACGTCGACGGGCATGGGGCGGTGGGCGTAGGAACCGATGCCGTAGCGTTCGCCGTGTTCGCGGTAGTAGAGGTCCTGGTCCTGGTGGCGGAGGATGGGCAGCCGGGCGCCGTTGGGCAGTTCGTTCTTGCCCTGCTGGGCCGGCACCGGGGTGGTCTTCACGTACTGGTGGGCCAGCGGGAGCAGCGGAACGGACATGCCGATCATGGAGCCGATCTTGGCGCCCCAGAATCCGGCGCAGGAGATGACGATGTCGGCCGGGATGACGCCGTCGGGGGTCTCGACGCCGGTGACGCGCGGTCCGGACTGCTCGATGCCCGTCACCGTGGTGGAGCCGCGGTACTTGACCCCGGCGGCTTCGGTGCGCTTGATCAGCAGCTGCACGGCGCGGGCGGCGAGTGCCAGGCCGTCACTGGGGACGTGCAGGCCGCCCAGGATATCCTCCTCGTTCAGGAGCGGGTAGAGCTCCTTGCATTCGCTGGCGGACAGGATCCGGCCTTCGATGCCCCACGAGGCAGCGTAGCCGAGCTTGCGCTTGAGGTCGGCGAGTCGGGTTTCGGTGGTGGCGACTTCCAGGCCGCCCACCTGGTTGAAGCAGCTGACGCCGTCCTCGGTCAGGGACAGCAGCTTCTCCACCGTGTATTTCGCAAAGGATGCCATGGTCTTGGACGGGTTGGTCTGGAAGACCAGTCCCGGGGCGTGCGAGGTGGAGCCGCCGGGCATGTTCAAGGGCCCCTGGTCCAGGACCGTGATGTTGTTCCAGCCCCGGGCGACCAGTTCGTCGGCGAGGTTGGTCCCGACGATCCCGGCTCCGATGATGACAATACGTGGTGTCGATGCCATGAAAGTTCTCCTGCGTAGGTAGTGGGCTTCGGCGGCCTTCAGGTGGCTGCCTTAGCGGAAGACGCTGATTTATCGGAAGACGATGGTGCTGGCCTGGTCGATCAGCACACGGTGTTCGCAGTGCCAGCGGACGGCGCGCGCCAGTGCGAGGGCCTCCGCGTCCTGCCCGATGGTGGACAGCGTGGTGGGGCCGAAGCTGTGGTCGACGCGGATGACTTCCTGCTCGATGATCGGACCCTCGTCAAGGTCGGCAGTGACGTAGTGGGCGGTGGCGCCCACCAGCTTGACGCCGCGGTCGTAGGCCTGGTGGTACGGGCGCGCTCCCTTGAATCCCGGCAGGAAGGAGTGGTGGATATTGATGGCCCTGCCCTCGAGGGAGCGGCACAGGTCATCGGAGAGCACCTGCATGTAGCGGGCCAGGACGACGAGGTCGATGTCGTATTCGTCGACGAGTTCGAGCAGGCGCCGCTCGGCTTCCTGCTTGGTTTCCGGAGTCACGGGGATGTGCACGAACGGAAGACCGGCCGCCTCGGCCATCGCCCGGTGCGTTTCGTGGTTGGAAACCACCAGGGCCAGCTCGCCGCCGAGGCTGCCGCCCCGCCAGCGGAAAATCAGGTCGTTGAGGCAGTGCCCGAACTTGGAAACCATCACCAGGACCCGCTGCTTGGTCCCGTCGTGTACGCCGAACTTCATGTCGAAACGCTCCGCGATGGGGCGGAACTCCTCTTCGAGCTTCTGCAGGTCGTGCCCGGTAGCACCGGAAAAGGCCGTGCGCAGGTGCAGGTCTGGCGGAGGCCGTCGTCGAACTGCTGGTGCTCTTCAATGTTGAAACCGCGCTCGAACAGGAACGTGGTTACGGCCTGAACGATGCCGGCGCGCTGTGCGCACGACAGTGTGAGCACGAACTTTCCGGTCTTGGTTTCTCCAGCGGCTTCCGTCTGCGGCGACGGGCTGGCTTTTGTGGCTGTATCCACAACGCTCATGTGAAAATCCTTTAGATATACGGCTAATCACCTTATTGATATATCAAGGGTGATGGCCAGCGTATACTGGTGTGCGGATGAGGTCAATAGTGGGCCCCATAGGAGAGGCGGAACGGTGGCGTTTGAAGCTTTGGCGGCGACTGAGGCCGGAGGTTCGAGGTCGTTGGCCGACGTGGCCTACGAGCGGATACGTGACAGCCTGCTCACCTTGGAGATCCGGCCCGGGGATCCCCTTTACGACGAGGGAATCGCCAAGGAACTCGGCATCGGGCGCACTCCCGTCAGGGAAGCGCTGAAGCGGCTTGAAGTGGACCGGCTCGTGGTGACGTACCCACGCCGCGGCACGTTCGCCACGCGTGTGGAGGTTACGGACCTCGCCTTCATCTCTGAGATCCGCGCGCAGCTTGAGCCCCTTGCGGCTTCCCGTGCCGCCCGTGTGGCCACCACGGCGGTCCGGGACCGTCTCCGCCTCATCGTGGAGGAGGTTGAGGCCTTCGATGTGAACCGTGCGTCCGTCGTGGAGACCCTGCGCCTGGATGCCAGGGTGCACCAGGGCATCTACGCCGCTGCGGCGAACCCGCACCTGGAAGACGCCCTGATCCGCTACGACAACCTGGCAACGCGCATCTGGTGCATGGTGCTTGACCGCCTGCCGAACCTTTCCGGCCATGTCCATGAGCACGTCGAGCTGCTGAATGCGGTGATTGACGGCGACGAGGCCCGCGCCGCGGAGATGGCCCGCGCCCACGTCGACGGCTTTGAAAAGGCCGTGCGGACAGCCCTGTTTGCTGCCTGAACGCATTCTGCCTACTGCCCCAAAAAAGTGTCCCCGTCGTTCAACACGACGGGGACACTTGCTGTAAGGGGACCCGCGGCTAGCGCCACGTCTGCTGGGACGCGATGAGCTCCCGGGCCTCCTCTTCCGTATCCACGCTCGGCATGGAGCCCGGCAGCGGCCGCCGCGCGGACTCGCGGAGGAAGTAAATGGCGATCGCGCCGATGACCGAGGTGCCCATCAGGTAGTAGGCCGGGGCCATGTCGTCGCCAGTGGCCTCAATCAGGCCCTGGATGAAGAAGGGTGTCGTCCCGCCGAAAATTGCCACCGAAAAGTTGTAGGCGATGCCCATGCCGCTGTAGCGGCTTGAAGTGGGGAACAAGGCGGGCAGCGCCGAGGCGAGGTTAGCCACGTAGAACGTCACGGGGAAGGCGACCAGAGACAGGCCCGCCAGCGTGGACCAGACCTCGCCGATGCCGATCAGGGTGAATGCAGGGACGGCGAACAGGACGGTGCTTCCGGCGCCGATCCACAGGACGGGGCGCCTTCCGATGCGGTCGGAGAGCTTGCCGGTGAGAGGGATGCACAGGGCCATCACCACCAGTACCGGGATGGTCAGCAGCGTCCCGTGGACGGGGTCATAACCCTTGGACTCGGTGAGGTACGTCGGCATGTAGGACGTCAGGGCATATCCGACGGTGTTGGCTGCGCCGGCGAGGATCATGGCCAGCACGATCGGACGCCAGTACCTTGCGATGAGGCTTACCGGACCCTTGGCGACGGCTGCATCGCCGGCGGCGGCCTTCACGGCGGCCGACTCCTGCGCGTCCAGGGCTGCCTGGAACTGCGGGGACTCCTCGATCCTGTTCCGGAAGTAGATGGCTATGAGACCCAGGGGGCCGGCTACCAGGAACGGCAGCCTCCAGCCCCAGTCCTCCATGGCGGCTTCCCCGAGTGTGACCTGGAGGACCGAGACGGTGGCGGCGCCCAGGGCGAACCCGATGTAGGAGCCCATGTCCAGGAAGCTGGCGAAATATCCCCGCCGCTTGTCGGGGGCGTATTCGCACACAAACGTGGTGGCACCGGCGTACTCGCCGCCCGTGGAGAAGCCCTGCACGAGCTTCAGGAGCACCAGCAGCGCGGCCGCCCAGACGCCTATTTGCGCATAGCCGGGCAGCAGGCCGACGGCGAACGTGCTGGCCGCCATCAGCATCAGCGTGGCCGCAAGAACCTTCTGGCGTCCCACCTTGTCGCCCAGCCAGCCGAACACGACGCCGCCGATGGGGCGGGCGATGAAGGTGGCCGCAAATGTCCCGAGCAGGAACAGGGTCTGGACGGTCCTGTCCGCTTCCGGAAGGAAGACCGGACCCATGGTGGTGATCAGGTAGCCGAACACGCCGACGTCGTACCACTCCATGGTGTTGCCTACGACTGTGCCGCCGAGGGCCTTCTTCAGCATCCGCTGGTCCACGACGTTTATGTCGGAGGCCGTGAGCCTGCGGGCAACCTGTCTATCTTTGCTGCTTTGCTCGGTTGTGACATCACCTTTGATTGTCATAAGGGGTTCCTTACTGGGTATTGGCGGGTTTCTCGTGCAGGCAGCTGCACGTCACCCGCGGACAGGTTCGGCTGGTCCTCGGTTCCAGGGCCAGGGGAGGCGCCGTCCAGGACTATGACTTTCTATATGGGACCCGCAGTGCGGCGGGGGCAGGTCAAGGGATCCAATGCGAAGGATGGGCCCGCGCGCCTGCGGCTAACGCCGCACCGGGAGTGGCCTCACCGGCGGGCAGGGCATGGGCGCGAAGCACCGTGTTCGTCAGGAGGTGCGTGAGCACGTGGGATCCTCTCGTGTTCCGCAATAATCAACAGGGTTCGGTTTATGCAACAGAGTGCGTCAGCTCACAGTCAATGTCAAGAACATGACTTTCGCCGCCTGGGCCGCGCCGCCGACGGGGAATCATGACCTGCCCGTTTGGGTAGGCGCTACCGCCCGTTCATGGCATTGCGCACCACCCGGCCTGCGGAGGACGATGGAAGGCAGCGTGTTCGGATGAGACCGGCGCCGCAGGGGGCGGCGCTTCGAAGGGTCCGATACCCGCCTATATCCCTGCCGCCCGGCCCATCTTCCCCGGCCGCTCCCGGCAACAGCTTTCCCCCAAAGGAGTTCCGTGTCTGCAAATCCGATTCGTGTAGCTATCGTCGGCGTGGGCAACTGTGCCGCTTCGCTGGTTCAGGGTGTCCATTACTACCGGGATGCCGACCCCCAGGCCACGATTCCGGGTCTGATGCACGTGGAGTTCGGCAAGTACCACGTCAATGATGTGCAGTTCGTTGCCGCGTTCGATGTGGACGGCAAGAAGGTCGGACATGACCTGGCCGACGCGATCCTGGCGAGCGAGAACAACACGATCAAGCTGGCCGAGGTCCCGCCGACCGGCGTGACGGTGCAGCGCGGACACACCCTGGACGGGTTGGGCCGGTACTACCTGGAGACCATCGAGCAGTCCACCGAGGAGCCGGTTGACGTGGTCCAGGCCCTGAAGGACGCGCAGGTTGACGTGATGGTCTGCTACCTGCCGGTCGGTTCCCAGGAAGCGGCCGAGTTCTACGCCCAGGCCGCGATCGACGCCGGCGTGGCGTTCGTGAACGCGCTCCCGGTGTTCATTGCCGGCACCAAGGAATGGGCCGACAAGTTCACCGCCGCCGGCGTGCCGATCGTGGGCGATGACATTAAGAGCCAGATCGGTGCCACGATCACGCACCGCGTCATGGCGAAGCTGTTCGAAGACCGCGGCGTGACCCTGGACCGGACGTACCAGCTGAACGTCGGCGGCAACATGGACTTCAAGAACATGCTCGAGCGCGACCGCCTCGAATCCAAGAAGATCTCCAAGACCCAGGCCGTGACCTCCAACGTCGAGGCGGAGCTGTCCGCGAAGGACGTGCACATCGGCCCGTCCGACTACGTGCAGTGGCTGGATGACCGCAAGTGGGCCTTCGTGCGCCTGGAGGGCCGGAACTTCGGTGACGCGCCGGTGTCGTTGGAGTACAAGCTGGAGGTGTGGGACTCGCCGAACTCGGCCGGTGTGATCATCGATGCGATCCGTGCGGCGAAGATCGGCCTGGACCGGGGCATCGGCGGTCCGCTGCTCTCGGCGTCGAGCTACTTCATGAAGTCCCCGCCGGAGCAGTTCAACGACGACCTCGCCCGCGAAAAGGTCGAAGCCTTCATCCGCGGCGACCTCGACCGCTAAAACACCCTTCCTCACCTCCCGCAGGTTCTAACCGGACGCGTCCTCAGATCCTGCCGGGTCTGATAGAACCCTTCCTCACTTCCTGCCGGTTTGATAGGACCCTTCCTCAGGTCCTGCCGGGTCCGGCGCGACGCTTCCTCACTTTTGACCAGTCTGTCCCGACGCTGAAAGCCCATGACTTACGCCGCCATGGCTTGTAAGGTCAGGGCACCAGCTTCAAGGTGAAGTGCTCAGTGGGTGCTGAATTAAGGAGAGATCATGCCCGTCGACGATGAAATGCAGGTCCTGGGGGAGTGGTGCGAGCAGCTGGCGAGGGCGTTGCGGATCCCTGATCTCGACGTCGATCAGGAGTTGCTGCTGGATCTGGCGAGGAAATCCGCGGATTCAGTAATTCACGCCGCTGCACCGGTGACTGCATTCATGGTGGGATATGTCGCCGGCCAGGAAGCTGGCCGCGAGAATGCCGGCTCTCAGGGCTCCAGGAATGCGACAGCCCGAGGTGCGGAGATCGCTTTCGAGCTGTGCCGGAACTGGACGGACAGCAAAGGCGCTGGGCTCGGCGGTGCGACGCCGCATTAGTCAGTCCGTCTCAGGGCAGGAGCAGAAAAAGCACCCGTAATCGCAGTCATCCAAGGTGCGCTCTTCGTCTGTTTCCACTTTTACATCTG
Organism: Arthrobacter sp. NPDC057388; assembly: GCF_042668165.1. Lineage (NCBI taxonomy): Bacteria > Bacillati > Actinomycetota > Actinomycetes > Micrococcales > Micrococcaceae > Arthrobacter > Arthrobacter sp. NPDC057388. The sequence goes on along the minus strand of NZ_JBHVBL010000036.1, from coordinate 36,664 downwards.
CCGTTGCGGCCGCCGATGGTGCCATGAGGGGTGCCTTTCGTAGTTTTGGAACATGCTTGTCGGGGGCGGAAAGTCAGCCGCCCGCGAAGGGCGGGAGGACGTCGAGTACGTCCTGCGGCTCAAGTGTGATTGAACGGTCGCGGACTGCCACTTCGTTCCGGAGGAAGCTGCTCCTGGACAGAAGCCGGCTGAGCTCCGGGGTCCCGGCAGGCGGCGTGGGGCGGTTGGCCGCGGCGATTTCGGACAGGAGGTCATCCACTGTTGACCCCGGGGTGAGGTCGTAGTGTTCCTCTGTGGTGCCGGCGGCGGCTGCGGCCGCGGCAAAGTAACGTACCAGCACTGCCACGTCAGCCTCCGATCGCGCTCATGGTGCGGTCCGGCTGCACGAAGTCGTCTGCATCCAGCCCTGTCTGTTCCCTGCCGTGTGCTTTCGGCTTGGCCCACATCGCGTTCTCCCATTGTTGTGCCAGCTCGACGTCGGACGCGCCGTCCCGGAGGAGGCCAAGGAGGTCGAACTCCTGGCGGGAGAAGAGGCAGCTCATGATCGTGCCCTCGGCGGTGATGCGGGTTCGGCGGCAGTCCGAGCAAAATGGCTCTGTGACCGAGGCGATGATTCCCACCGTTCCCAGAACCGGGCCGGCGGCGCCTCGCGCCGCCGTTTCGCGGTGCTGAACGCGGAAGCGTTCGGCAGGTGCGCCGTCCCTCTCCCGCGGATCGCGGGAGAGCACGAACCGGGCCTCCAGAATCTTCCGGATTTCCGCTGCAGTGATCATTTCGTGCCGGGACCAGCCATGGTCGGCGTCGAGCGGCATCTGTTCGATGAACCGCAGCTCATGGCCGCCCTCAAGGGCCCAGTCGAGCAGGTCCGGCGCTTCGTCGTCGTTGATGCCGCGCATGAGCACGGCGTTGATCTTGACCGGACCCAGGCCTGCGGCGGAGGCAGCCTCAACGCCGGACAGCACCCGGTTCAGGTAGGGGCGCCTGGTGATTTTGGCGAAGGTTTCTTCGTGCAGGGAATCAAGGGAAACATTGATCCGCGTGAGTCCCGCATCCTTCAACGCCTGGGCTTTCCTGTCCAGCCCCACGGCGTTGGTTGTCATGGAGATCGGAAGGGCGGGGTGGCGGGCGCGGAGTGCGCTGACGATGTCAACAAGGTCGCCGCGGACCAGCGGTTCGCCGCCCGTCAGGCGGAGTTCCCTGACGCCGAGATGCCCGACGCCGATCCCGACGATCCGTACGATCTCTTCGGCGGTCATGACGGCGGGTTGGGGGAGCCACTCCAGGCCCTCCGCGGGCATGCAGTACGTGCAGCGTAGGTTGCACTTGTCCGTCACAGACAGCCTCATGTCGGTGGCCCGGCGGCCGAAGCGGTCGAACAGCCCTGAGGGCTGCCCTGCCGGCCGCCGTTGCGGTGCCGGCAAAAGGCTTGTTCTGGGGGTTTCCTTGCGCAGAACAGGCAAGCCCAGCTGGACGGTCATGAGTTTGTGTTTCCCTTCCCGGGGCGGCGTTTTAGTGGAGATTCAGTGTCAAAGTTTGGGGGAGTGTAGAAGCGGCCGGACCCCGGTACTACCGGGATCCGGCCGCGCTTTATTCAGTGTTTGCCGTGTCTAGTGCAGTTTTTTCCCGTCGGGATCAAGCTCATCCTTGGCGCAGCGTTCATCACATTCGTGCTTGGTCACCAGATCGAACTGGACGCCTCCGTGCTTTTCAACCCCGCTCCGGATGGAGCGTTCGACGACGGATGTAACCAGCCGGCTCCGCAGTGACAGCGGGTCCCTGCGAAGGTCCCTCGTGAGGGCAAAGCACATCAGGAACATCACGATGACGAACGGCAGGGCAGACACGATGGTTATCCGCTGCAGTCCGGAGAGTGCCTCTGCGGGCTTGTCGCCGCCGGCCAGCAGCATCACGGCCGCGACGGCACCGGTGAGGGTACCCCAGAAGATCACAACGCCGCGGCGGGGTTCTTCAGCACCGTTGGAGCTGAGCGAGCCCATCACGATGGAGGCCGCGTCGGCACCCGTGACGAAGAAGATGGCTACCAGGACCATCGCAAGGATGGAGACCGCGGCGGCAATCACGCTCGGCAGGGACAGGTGGTGCAGCAGGTCGAAGAGGGCGCCGTCGAAGGAAATCGAGGGCGTTCCATCCACGATCTTGGCCAGGCCATCGCCGGTGTCCGGGGTGGCATCCGCCGTCGACTGGATGTTGATGGCGGCGCCGCCGAAGATGCCGAACCAGATCACGCTGACGATGCTGGGGACCAGCAGGACACCGGTGACGAACTGGCGGATGGTGCGGCCGCGGCTGATGCGGGCAATGAACAGGCCGACGAAGGGCGTCCATGAGACCCACCAGGCCCAGTAGAAGATGGTCCAGCCGGACATCCACGTACGCAGGGCATCGTCACCGACGGCTTCGGTCCGGGACGCCATCTCGGCGAGGTCGCGGGCGTAATCGCCCACCGCTGCCGGGATCAGGTTCAGGATGAAGAGTGTGGGCCCGGCGACGAACACGATGACGGCCAGGACTGCGGCCAGGACCATGTTGATGTTGGACAGCCACTGGATGCCGCGGCTGATTCCGGACACTGCCGAGGCCACGAAGCAGGCGGTGAGCACGGCAACGATGACAACGAGCACGGGGGTGGCGAGCTGGCCGCCGATCCAGCCGTTCGAGGCCATGCCGCTGCCGATCTGCAGGGCCCCAAGTCCGAGCGACGCTGCCGTTCCGAACAGCGTGGCGAAGATGGCCAGCATGTTGATGACCTTGCCGAGGGGGCCTTCCACCCGCTTGATGCCGAACAGGGACGTGAAGACCGTGGAAATGAGCTGCTTGCGGCCCAGGCGGTAGGTTCCATAGGCCATTGCAACGCCCACCACCGCGTACATGGCCCACGGGTGCAGGGTCCAGTGGAAGATGGAGGTTGCCATCGCGGTCTGGACGGCCGCGGGCGTCTGGCCGTCAACCGTGCCCGGCGGCGGGGAGATGTAGTGGTAAAGCGGCTCGGCCACGCCGTAGAACATCAGGCCGATGCCCATGCCGGCCGCGAACATCATCGACACCCACGACACCATCGAATATTCGGGCTTTTCCGCGTCTTTGCCCAGCGGAATGTTTCCGAAGCGGCTGACTGCCAGCCACAGTACGTAAACCACGAACAGGGAGGACAGGGCTACGAACAGCCAGCCGGTGTTTTGCATGACCCAGTCAAGGACCACCTGGGATGTGGCGGACAGGTTGTCCTTGCCGGCGAAGCCCCAGATCACAAAGGCCAGCGTGAGCAGTCCGGCGACGCCGAAGACTACCTTGTCGATGCCTCCCTTCTGGAACAGAAGGCTGCTGCGCCGTGCTTCTTCATGTTCTGATTCGGTTTCCCGGAGGGCCTGAAGAATTTCCAGGTCATCCTGAACTGGTTCCCGTTCCATGGCCGGTTCCACCCCCGAGGCCCGACCGTCTTCACTGCTTTCATCGATAGTGACGTCACTATTGATTGTCATAAGGGGTTTCCCTATCTGAATTTGGGGCGGCCCAGCTGCCGTCGGCGGTCAGGCCGGCAGCAGGTTGGTCCGTCCTCGGACTCGATTGTCGCCGTCGACAATCTTGGTTACGTGTATGCGGAGCGGCGGTTCCGCCGGGGGAGGGCGTCGGAACCTCTTTTTAGGTGCCGTTCCGCGATAATCAACGCGGTTCGTCTACAGCAACAGAGTGCTCTAGCTCACACGCGATGTCAAGAGATTTCCGTTGGTTTCGTCACTTATTGACAGTGGATATGAGATGCACCACGCTGTTGCTTATCGTGACTTTCGTTGCGCATGAAGCAATTAAGGAAGAAGTGATTTATGCAGACGCTTGCGGTTGTGGGAGCATCGTTGGCCGGTCTTTCGGCGGCCCGGGCGGCCCGCGCTCAAGGCTTCTCGGGACGGCTGGTCATCATCGGCGATGAGCATCACCGTCCCTATGACAGGCCGCCCCTGTCCAAGGACTTCCTGCTCGGCACCATTACGGCCGAGGACCTCTTCCTCGAGACCGACGACGACGGGCTGAACGCCGAGTGGCTGCTGGGCGGCGGCGCCGTCGGACTCGATGCAGCCTCACGGACCATCAGCCTGCATGACGGCCAGACTGTCTCTGCAGACGGCATCGTCATCGCCACCGGTGCCCGCGCCCGCCAGATCCCCGCCCTTGCCGGCCTGGACAACGTCTTCTATCTGCGGACCATGGCCGATGCCCAGGGATTGACACCCAGGCTGGTGGCCGGTGCCCGCATGATTGTGATCGGTGCCGGTTTTATCGGCGCCGAGGTGGCCTCCTCCGCAGCCTCCCGCGGGCTGGACGTAACCATGATCAACAACGGCGCGGTGCCCTTCACCGCCCAGCTCGGCGAGGACATGGGGTCAGTGGTGGCTAAGCTGCACGCGGCCAACGGTGTGAACCTGGTCTGCGGCACCGGTGTCGCGGAGTTCCACCGCAACGGAAACAGCGCGACGGGCCTCCGTTTGGCGGATGGCCGTGAGCTGGCCGCCGACGTCGTGGTGGTGGGCATCGGCGCTGAGCCGAATGTTGAGTGGCTCGCGGGTTCCGGCGTGGAGGTCGACGGCGGTGTGCTGTGTGATGCGATGGGGCGCACCAACGTGCCGGGCATCGTGGCGGTGGGCGACTGTGCTGCCTGGTTCGATGCGGCTGTCGGCAGGAACCGCCGGGTGGAGCACTGGACCGGTGCTCTCGAGCGTGCCGCCCTGGCGGTGCAGGCGCTGCTGGACGGTGACGCCCCGGCGCAGCCGTTGAAGCCGCCGTACTTCTGGTCAGACCAGCATGGCGTGAAGATCCAGTTCGCCGGCCACTCGGCCGGCTACGACCGCCTGGAGATCGAGGCGGGCGATCCCCAGGAGCACAACTTCCTCGCGGTTTACTACCGTGGTGAGGACCCGGTGGCTGTCCTGGGCATGAACCAGCCGCGGCTCTTCACCAAGTGGCGCAGGAGCCTCGCCGTTCCAGCGCCCTCCCAGGAGGCTCGGGACGGCGTGGCTGCGGCCACCGTGCCGTAGCCGGGAAGGTACCGCTGTCCGACCTGTAACCGCTGGTTGAGCCTGTCGAAACCCGACAAGCTCAACCAGCGGTTTTTTAGCGCCGCGTGTAGCCCATGTTGGAGCTGATCTTCTGTCCGGCCTGGCCCAGGCCCTCGATCAGGCCGGGCGTTTTCTCGGGGTCGAAGCGGAACGCCGGTCCGGAGATACTGACTGCGCCGATCACCGTTCCGAGGTGGTTGTAGACCGGCACCGCCATGGAGTTCAGTCCGATTTCGAACTCTTCGAGGACCACTGCGTAGCCGTCATGGGCGACGTCGATCAGCTGCTTTTCGAGTTCGTCGCGGTTGGTGATGGTCCGCTGTGTCCGGGCAGGCAGCCCCGTCTCGTTCAGGATGCGCTCGCGTTCATCAGCCGTCAGCGCTGCCAGCAGAACCTTCCCGCTCGAGGTCGCATGCAAGGGCGTCAGGCTGCCCACCCAGTCGTAGGTTGCCAGGGTGGAAGGCCCCATGGCCTGGTCCACGTTGACGGCGTAGTTGGAGCGGAGGACGGCCAGGTTGACGGTCTCCTTGAATTCCTCCGCCAGGTTTTCGAGGACATCGCGCGCTTCCCGGACCAGGCTCAGCCGGCCGGGAATCGAACTGGCCAGGCGGAGGATGCCGAAACCCAGCTGGTACTTTCCCCGTTCACTGTTCTGGTGGACGATCTCCCGGGTCACCAGGGAACCGAGCAGCCGGGACACAGTGGACTTGTGGATGCCCATTTCCTCGGCGATTTCGCTCACGCCTGCATGCCCGTCGCGGGCGAGGATCTCCAGGACCGCGAGGGCCCTGTCAACGGACTGGACACCGCCCGCCTGGCCGCCTTCGCCGTCGGCATCGGGTTCAATGACATTGTTCGAAGCCATGACCTAACTTTATGCGGGAAGTGTGACGGAGCTGACATTTCGTTAAGCCCGACGGCGGGAATCAGCGGAGGGCAAGGCGCATGAGTACCCGCGGGAAGCCGGTAAGGACGCTGTCGGTGTCGGCGGCTTTGGTGAAGCCCGCCGCCTCGAAGAGCTTGCGGGTGCCCACATACGCCATGGTCAGATCCACCTTCCTGCCCTGGTTGTCCACCGGGTACCCCTCGACGGCGGGCGCACCGTAGGAGCGCGCGAAGTCGACAGCACCCTGCAGCAGCCGGTGGGAAATTCCCTTGCCCCGGTGCCCGGGCCGGACCCTGATGCACCATACGGACCACACGTCCAGGTCGTCCACGTGGGGGATCCGCCGGTTGCGGGCGAAGCTGGTGTCGGCGCGCGGATGGACACCTGCCCACCCGACTGGTTCGCCGCCGTCGTACGCCAAAACCCCAGGCGGAGGATCCTGCGCCAGCAGATCCCGGACCAGCTCCCCACGGGCTGTGCCCCGCAGTTCAACGTTCTGTTTGGACGGGATGCGGTAACTGAGGCACCAGCAGACTGTCGCATCGGGCCGTTTGGGTCCCACCAGCGCTTTCACGTCCTCGAACTGCGTTGCCGGACGAACTTCGATCGCCATGCCGCCACCCTGCCACCGGTTGCGGGCGGGGGCAAGCAGCGCCGGAAGGGCCCGCGGCAGGGAATTCGCTCAGTGCAGCCCGTTGCTGTGTGCCATCGCGATCGCCTCGGTGCGCGATGTGGCCCCGAGCTTGCGGTAGATGTTGCGGAGATGGAACTTCACGGTGTTCTCGCTGAGGTGCAGCTTCGCGGCTATCCCCCGGTTCCGCTGCCCGGCGGCCAGCAGCTGGAGCACTTCCAGTTCCCGCTCGCCCAGGTCCCAGGCGGCGGCGTCGGGCAGTTTGCGCCCGGGCGGGTCCAGCGGCAGGGTGACGGCGACGTCGGCGCCCCAGCCCTGCATCAGGTCGATCGTCATCCGGCCGGCCAGGACCTCCACCCGCTGGTTCAGGCGGGTGATGCTGGGGGCGTCGGCGGACAGGTTGCCCATCCCGTCGTCGCGGACGTTGATAAGGAGGTTCTCGCCGTCGCAGTCCCACTGGGTGCGGATGCGGCGCACGTCGGGCTGCTCCACCATGGCGAGCACAAGGCCCCGCACGATGGCCCGGGCAGCATGCGCCACCTCCCCGGGAAGGGCCCTGCCGTTGACCGGCGGTTCGATGAATTGGACGTCGATGCCGCTGAAGTGCGTGAGCGGGCGGAGGTCCTCGCGGAGGCGCTGGAACGCGGTGGCAACCGGTTCCTCAACAAGTTCGGTGGTGCGGTCGTTGAGCGTCCGCAGTTCCACGAGGGCCTTGGCGGCGACGTCGGTGGCGGACTTGCGCGCGGCGTCGTCGGCCAGGGCGGGGGAGCGCAGCGCGGCCAGCAGGGTCTCCAGAGTGGTTGAGTGCCGGTCCACCAGCTCCGCCGTCACCCTGACCCGTTCGGCTGACGCCGCGCGGGACTCAATGAGGTACGACGGCGGTGCATCCGCCACCTTTTCGCGGATGCGTTCGGCGGCGAGGTTCCACAGGTAGCGGACCAGCCCCGGCACTTCCAGTTCCGCCGGAGCCTCACCGCGTTCGCCCGCCGCCGGCCGCGGATCGACCAGTACCAGCAGCGCGTTCGTGGGCGACGGCAACGCAAGGACCGGGCGTTCCTGCCCTCCGATCAGTGCCCGCCCCTGCCAGGCTTCGTGCCCCGCCAGCAACTCCCTGACCGCGTCCAGTTCCGCGATCGAAACTTGGCTGATGACAGACTCATCACCCGATTTCTTCTGCGGCCGGCCGGTGCAGTCTTCCGTAAAAATCACAAGTGCGCTGCTGGCCACGTACGGGAGGGTGGCCACGTGCAGCCGCTGGGCAATCTCGGTCAGCGAAGCCGTGGACAGGCGCTCGATGGCCGCCAGCAGCGGCCCTACGCCCTCAGGCGTCTCCGGGAGGGATGCAGCTGTGGTGGCTTGGGTGGGAACGGACACCTGTCCATTGTATAAAAATCGCGGCCGTCCCCTATCCCTTTGGGTGGGAAAGACCGTCCGATCATGTCGTAGCGCCCACCCGCCCGGCATTCGAGGATGGAACCAGGGAGAAACCGATCCTGAAAGACCTAATCGAACAAAGGAAGAAACATCATGAAGCTCCAGGTTGCCATTGACCTCCTGACCACCGAAGCTGCCCTCGAACTGGCCGGCAAGGTTGCCGAGCACGTTGACATCATCGAACTGGGCACCCCGCTGATCAAGGCCGAAGGCCTCTCCGTCATCACCGCCGTGAAGAACGCCCACCCGGAAAAGATCGTCTTCGCCGACCTGAAGACCATGGACGCCGGTGAACTCGAAGCCGACATCGCCTTCAAGGCCGGCGCCGACCTGGTCACCGTTCTCGGCTCCGCCGACGACTCCACCATCGCCGGTGCGGTCAAGGCTGCCAAGGCCCACAACAAGGGCGTCGTCGTTGACCTGATCGGCATCGAGGACAAGGTCACCCGCGCCAAGGAAGTCCGTGCCCTGGGTGCCAAGTTCGTCGAGATGCACGCCGGCCTGGACGAGCAGGCCAAGCCCGGCTTCGACCTGAACGGTCTGCTCAAGGCCGGTGCCGAGGCCCGCGTTCCGTTCTCCGTGGCAGGCGGCGTGAAGCTCGCCACCATCGGTGACGTGCAGAAGGCCGGCGCTGATGTCGCCGTCGCCGGTGGCGCCATCTACGGTGCCGAGGACCCGGCACAGGCTGCGAAGGAACTCCGCGCCGCCATCGTCTAAGGGTCTTTCCGCAACAAAGGATCCTTCGCAACACGGGGCTGACTTCAGCCCACCCGCGCGGCGGTTCCCACTAACGGTGGGGGCCGCCGTCGGCGTTTAATACGATCCCTTCCGAAAGGCCGGCCTGCCGGCGGCTGCGGCACGTTCCTATTCGCGGTCCTCCACCGGCTCAGGATCGCCGGTCCAGGCTGCCCAGTCCCGGGGGTCCACCGAGGGCCTGCCCAGGAGGTAGCCCTGGCCCCTGGTGATTCCCTGTTCCATCACCGCCGAGAGTTCCTCGCGGGTTTCGATCCCTTCCGCGGACAGCGTCGCGCCGGTCTGCTCGGCCAGGGCGAAAACGAAGGGGGCCGTGGGCGGCCCGTCGCCCGCGGCGGCGGCGCCGCAGAGAAACTCGCGGTCCACCTTGATGATGTCCGGGAGCAGATGCAGGATCTGCTTGGCCGAGGTGGCAGCCGGTCCGGAGCCGTCAACGGCGAGGCGCACGCCGTGCTGGCGCAGGGGGCTCAGAACCTCGGCGAGGGCCGACAGTTCCCGGTCGGCGATGTCACCCATGATCTCAATGACCATTCTGTCCGGGGCGACGGCCCCGCCCAGCATCAGCGCCTGGACCCGGGGGTCGGCGCAGGCGGCGGGGCTCAGGTTGAACGACGCGAAAAGCTGTTCCGGAATCTCGCCGGCTGCAGCCAGGGCGAGGTGGAGGGCGGCGATTTCCAGGTCCGGCCCCAGCCCCAGGTCCGCTGCTCCCCGGAACCAGACGTCTGCGCTTGTCCCTTCATGGCTCACGAACCGCGACAGCGCCTCAACCCCGATCACTTCTCCGCTTGCCAGCAGCCTGATGGGCTGGAACGCGGTCAGCAGCATCCTCGGGACATGTTCGGAAGTCTCCTCCTCATGGGAGGAATCGGGCACGTTCCTCGTGCTGATCAGATGGTGCAGCAGCGCCTGTTCAGGGTCATCCATATGCGCCGCCAGGAGGTCAAGCAGCTGCTCCCTGGCCCACGCCTTCTTCGGGTCAGAATCGGCCAGGACGTCGCTGATGATCTCCAACACCTGGCGCCGAAGCGTGGCCCGGTCCACGTTGGAGAACAGCTCCGGTGTCAGCTCACCGTCTCGAGGCGACTCGTCCATGGCCTTCACACTACCCCTCAGTAGGTGATGCCGCGATCGAGGTTATGCGATCGCCGTGCATCTTACGCAGGTCACTGCATCGGGGGCAGGAACATGACTGCATAGATTCCCAGCAGTGCCAGGACGATCACGCTGGCAGCGAGGGTTGCCGCGGATGCGGTGTCTGGAGGCACCTGTCCCCGGTTTATGCCCTGGACGGCCCGCCGGAACCGGCGCTTTCGGGTCAAGTGAGTGGTCCAGGCGGAGATGGTGGCGGCCGCTATCAGGACACTCACGAACCAGCCGTGGTGCGGGAGCCATCGCAGGAAGATGGCCGCGGAGACCACGAGGGCCAAGGCAGTGCGTCCCCATGCCAGGTCCGTGCGTTCGGGCTGCAGTCCGGGGTCGCAGTGGCTGGTGACGGATCGTTTCGTCGGCATGGTCAGAGGGGTTTCACCAGGACGAAGCCTGCCATTGCGACCGCAACGAGGGCGGAGCCCGTGGCAAGGATTGGTGCAATCCAGGGCAGGGGCAGCGGCGTTTTGTGGCGCATGGAGCGTTCTATGTTGAGCCAGCGGAAGAAGGACCCTCCGCCAATCGTGAGAGCCAGCACGAGAAGGAGCAGAGAGACGGTCTTGCGGAGTTCCGGGCTGAAGAAGTCGGCCATGAAAGCCTCGACGGCGACTCCGCCGGCGAGCAGGGCCAGGGACGTGCGGATCCAGGCGAGGAATGTGCGTTCGTTGGCGAGGGTGAACCGGGGATCTGGTTCGGCTCCCCCACGCAGTATCCGGGCGGTAAGACTGCGGCGCTGACCGGTGGGCGGTGTGGTTTGAGTCACGTCGGGTTCTTCCTAGTGGGCGGCGACGGTGCGGAAGCCGAGGTTGCCGGAGGAGGACTCGGGAGTGTTGAAGGTCCGGGCGGACACGCGGTAGCGGTTGCAGTACGAGTCGTGGCAGAGGTACGAGCCGCCTCGCATGACGCGTCCTTTGCCGACGGTGGGCCCTTGGGGGTTTTCGGTGGGGGAATTCCGGTAATACTTGGGCAGGAACCAGTCGTTGCACCATTCCCATACGTTGCCTGCCATCTCGTACAGGCCATAGCCGTTGGGAGGGAAGGACTTTACGGGGGCGGTACCCAGGTGGCCGTCCTCTTGTTTATTTGCCGTGGGAAAGGCGCCCTGCCAGATGTTGCAGCGGTGTTCCCCGCCGGGGGTTAGGTTGTTCCCCCAGGCGTACCGCATCCCGTTCAGGCCGCCGCGGGCGGCGTACTCCCATTCGGCTTCAGTGGGCAGGCGGCGCCCCGCCCAGGCGCAGTAGGCCAGGGCATCGTGGTGCGAGACGTGCACGACCGGGTGGTCCGGTACTTCCTTCCAGTTCGACGACGGCCCGGTGGGGTGCGCCCAATGCGCGCCCCGGATCTCCAGCCACCAGGGTGACCCGGTGGCCGCACCGAGGACCTCGCCGGCTTTGGCCGTGGACAACAGATGGAACACGGCGGAGGACCCGTACAGTTCCGCCTCCGTCCGGTAGCCGGTGGCGGCAATGAACGTCGCGAACATGGCGTTGGTTACCGCTGTCGAATCGATTCGGAACCCGTCCAGCCGCACCTCATGGACAGGTGTCTCGCCGTCCGACGGATACCCCTCGCCAAAGCCGTCACCCATTTGAAAGCATCCACCCGGCAGCTCGATGTCACAATGCGCGGCGGGCCCGGAACGCGGTGTGGAATGTGCCTCCTGTCCGCTGGCGGTTTCCGCCGGCCCACGTTCCCGGACCGGCGCACAGCAGCCCTTGTTCGGGGCCACTGAGTGTGCCCCCTCGGGAAAAGCAGGGGCTGGGAGGTTGTTCGTGAACAGATTCATTTCCTCGGTTTCGTTAGTTTTTCGTGTCCGCCGGTCAGATGACTATGGCCGGCGGACACAAACCGGTTCCGTGCGGCTACTGGTGGGCCAGGGCGATGCGCTGGCGGTCCGCGGCCGTGAGGTGGTGTTCTGAACCGTCGTCGGTAAGGTCGATGCGGACGGAGTCAATGGTTCCGGTGAAGGCGTTCTTCACCGGGAGATAATCGTCGGTGACCGGCGTGCCGCGGTCGACCCCCACGTTGAGCGTCTCATCGAAGGAGAAGTAGTACGCGGTGGTCTGCTCCACCCGGCCCTTGCCGACGATCCTGCCGCCGGCAGCCAGCCGGACTTCGCCCCCTTTGCCGATGCCGCCGCCGTCGTACTGGAACTCTAAGGTGAGCTCCTGCGGTCCGGCTTCCAGCCGCTCCTCCGAGCGCACCGTGTAAAGATCCCGGCCGTAGCAGTTGTGGGCGTAGCTGAGGTGCCCGTCCACCACGTACAGGGACCAGCCTCCAAACCGTCCGCCCTGGGCAATAAGGACGCCGTCGCCGCCGCCTTCGGGGATGTCCACCCGGGCCGTGACGCTGTGCGACCTGTTCTTCACGTTCAGGGTCGTCTCTTCCGTAAAGCGCCCCATCCCGGCCCGGTATGTCACCGAGGTCCTGCCGCTGAACAGGTCGATCCGTCCGGCAACCTCCGGGTTCTCCCGCTCGGTGACACGGTCGTCGAGGGGAAACACGTTGTACTTGCTGGCTTCGATCAGGAACAGCTGCTGAAGTTCGCGCAGCTTGTCCGGATACGTTTCGGCGAGGTCGTGGGCCTGGCTCCAGTCGCTCCGGGTGTCATAAAGCTCCCACACGTCCTGGTCGAAGGCCGGCAGCCCTTCGGGCACCATTTGCCAGGGAGTGCCGTGCCGGGTAACCGCCGTCCACCCCTCGTGGTAGATGCTGCGGTTTCCGCACATCTCGAAGTACTGTGTCCGCCGTCGGTCCTCGGCGTCGGGATCGTTGAAGGTATACAGCATACTGGTGCCCTCGATGGGTTGCTGCCTGACGCCGTTGACCAGAACGGGGTGCGGGATTCCGGCTGCTTCGAAGATGGTGGGGGCAATGTCGATGACATGGTGCCACTGGTGCCTGATTCCGCCGCCGGATTCGATACCCTTTGGCCAGCTCATGATCATGCCGTCCCGGGTTCCGCCGTAGTGCGAGGCCACCTGTTTTGTCCACTGGTAGGGCGTGTTCATGGCCAGCGCCCAGCCGACCGGGTAGATGGCGTAGGTGGTCGCGTCACCCAGCGCGTCGATCTCCCGGGCCATGGTTTCGGTGCTGTCCTGAAAGCCGTGGCCCACCAGGTGCTCACGCATGGTGCCTTCGATGCCGCCCTCCCCTGAGGCGCCGTTGTCGCCCAGAAGGTAGATGAACAGGGTGTTGTCCAGCTGATCCATTTCCTTCAGCGCGTCCACGAAGCGGCCAACCTGGCGGTCCGTGTGTTCGGCGAAGCCGGCGTAGGTTTCCATGAAGGCCGCGGAAACGCGGCGTTCCGTGTCGTCGAGTTCGTCCCAGTGCGGCACGACGTCGGCCCAGGGGCCGAGCTCGGCGGATTCCGGGACGATGCCGAGTTCTTTCTGCCGGGCAAGGGTGGCTTCCCGCTGGGCATCCCAGCCCTGGTTGAAGCGGCCGCGGTACTTGTCCTTCCACTCCTTGCCCACATGGAAGGGGCCGTGCGTGGCGCCAAAGGCAATGTAGCTGAAGAACGGTTTTTCCGGCGTGAGCGTCTTCTGCGTGCGGACCCAGTCGATGGCGTGGTCGACGAGGTCTTCGGAGAGGTGGTAGCCGTCTTCCGGCAGCCGGTCCGGTTCCACCGGCGTGGTTCCGTCGAAGAGCTGGGGATACCAGTGGTTCATTTCGGCGCCCATGAACCCGTAGAACTTGTCGAAGCCTTCACCGATGGGCCAGCGGTCAAAGGGCCCCGAGGGGCTGACTTCCCGTGGAGGGGTCTGGTGCCATTTGCCGAACGCGGCCGTGCTGTAGCCGTTGTGGCTGAGCGTCTGCGCGATCGTGGCGGCACTGGCAGGGCGGAAGCCCGTGTAGCCGGGGGCGGAGGTACTCATCTCGGTGGTCACCCCCATGGCGACGGAGTGGTGGTTCCGGCCGGTCATGAGTGCCTGCCGGGTGGGGGAGCACAAGGCCGTAACGTGGAAGCGGCTGTAGCGGAGGCCGTCGTCGGACAGTCTGTCCGCCGTCGGCATCTCGCACGGCCCACCGAAGGCGCTTGAGGCACCAAACCCCATGTCGTCGACCAGGACGATCACGACGTTGGGCGCGCCGTCAGGCGCCCTCAACGGAGCCACCGGCGTGAACCCGGCCTGCTGGTCATGGATTCCCATGGCTGTGGCCACGGTCCGGTTCCGCTCCGGGATGGGAAGGATTTCGCGGATCTCGGTCATTTGCTCGTTGCTCCTTGTGGTTCTGTCGCGTGTGGTTTTGGGGACCGGCTCTTGAGGGCGGCTCAGCGCCCCGCGGTGGTCTTACTGGCGGCGGTGAGGACCGGCGCCGGATGAGGGGATGCCGGCACCACCCCGGTTGCGCCGGTCTCCTCCAGGGAGCGGTTCCGTGTCTCCTCAGCCCAGGCCATGCAGGCGAGGAAACCGACGAATGTGATGCCGGCGCCGATGTACATCGTCGTCGACGTGCCCAGGGTGGAGAGGGAGAGCGGGACCAGGAAGGTTCCCACGGCCGCGCCAAAGCGGGTCAGGGCAACGGCCATTCCGACGGCGGCAGCGCGGATGCGGGTGGGGAAGAGCTCGTTGGGGTAGGCCCATTCGAGGATGCTGGGGCCACCGGAGAACAGTGCGTAGAGGCAGAAGAACCCTACGATGATCGGACCCGGGGCGTTCGTCCACGCTCCCAGTGCGAGCAGCGGGAGCACCATCAGGCCGAAGGACCAGATGATGGTCTTGCGGCGTCCAATGCTGTCGAGCATCCGCATGGCCGGCAGGCAGCCGATCGCGAACACCAGGTTGATGATGGCTGTGCCGAGGTTCGCTTCATTGCCTGACTCCATGCCCAAAGATCCGAGCAGCTGCGGACCGAATGTCAGCAGGGCAAAGAGCGGCACGATCGCGCAGGTGAAGAAGACGACGATGAACACCATCCGCCGCAGGTAAATGCCGCGGAAGAGGTCGGCAATCCTGCCCCGCCCTTCGTCCGCCAGGGGCATGGAGCCGGCCAGTTCGGCGGCCGTGACTTTGGTGTCGAGGGTGGCCTCAATGACCCTGCAGGCCTCTTCGACGCGCCCCGCACCAACAAGCCACCGCGGTGATTCCGGCGTGCCGACACGGAGCAGGAAGACGATTGTTGCCAGTACGGCGGCCGTGGCGAGCATCCAGCGCCAGCCGTCCTCACCCATCACCTCGTTGATGAGGTAACCGACAAGGTAGGCCAGGGACGCGCCGATGTACCAGATGATGATGACCGCGCTGAACATGCGGGCGCGCCGTTTGGTGGGAAGCCACTCGGAAAGAAGCGCTGTGGCAATGGGATAGTCCGCGGCGATGGCTGCACCGATAATAAAGCGCAGGAGGATCAAGTGCCATGCTTCCGTGGCGAAGATTGAAAGTACGGAGGCAATGATCAGGACCAGCAGGTCGAGGGTGTACATGGGTTTGCGGCCGATGCGGTCCGTCAGCGGCCCGCAGATCAGACCGCCGAAGAACATCCCGATCAGTGAAGCGACGCCAATCATGGCTTCGGTACTCGCGGGCAGATGCATGTCTTTGGTGATGCCGGGAAGAGCGATGCCGACAATTGCCAGCAGGTAGCCGTCGAGCAGGGGCCCTCCCGAGCAAGCAACGATTAGCTTGCGGTGGAAGCCGCGAATCGGGGCCTCGTCTACTGATCTGAAACTCATGGGATCCTCACAATCACTTTCGGTGGAGTAGGAATGGCATAGCGCGGGCGAAAGCCTGTTTGAAAGACACGCGTCGTTGCCGTGTCTTGCGGATCGGCTGCTCCGGGGTCCCGCCTCGTTTGGGAAGTACAGGGTCGATCAGGGGCTGGTCGGAACGGAGAAGGCAGAGGGTCCAGTTGCGGTAGGAGCAACATTGAATCCCATATGCAACAAGTCTGGTGTGCGCCCTCCGCACTGTCAATAGGTTTTGTGGCATAAATCACGGTCGATTTGTTGCGCTGTGCGCACGTCGCGGATCCGATTGGTGATGTTCCTGCCGGAGGCGCGCAGCCGTCCGGCCGTGATGCGCCGGAGCCGGCGGCATTTCAGGGCGGCGGATTCGTCTGCGAAAATGAGGCATGCTGTCTCACAAAACGCAGGGACCTGATTTCGCGGCGGACGGGGAGCCACAGGCAAGCCTGCAGTCTGTTGAGCGGGCCATAACGGTGCTGAAGATCCTTGCCCGGACGGGCGGGGCAGGGGTCAGCGAGGTGGCTGAGGAAATGGGCGTGCACCGGTCCACGATTTCCCGGCTGCTGCGTGTGCTCGAAGCCCGCGGAATGGCGCAACAGAACACTGGACGCGGCAAGTACCAGCTGGGGCTCGGGATCCTGCAGCTCGCAAATTCCATACCGGTGCGGCTCAATCTCGTCCGCGAGGCCCGGCCTATTCTCGAAGCACTCGCCGCCCAGACCGGGGAAACGGTCAACCTTGCCGTCCTTAGTTCCAACTACGTCGTGAATGTCGACGAAGCCATGGGGCCGTCCACGCTGGCCACCCAGGACTGGATCGGCAGGCTGACCCCGATTCATGCCACGTCCAGCGGAAAAGTCTTCCTTGCGGCCATGGACGCCGCCGAACGGAGCCGTGTCCTCGGCGAGACAGGCATGCCACCCACAACTCCGAGGACCATCACGTCGAGGCAGAATCTTGAAGAACAGTTGGCTGAGGTGGCCGAAGCAGGCTATGCGACCGTATATGGCGAACTTGAGCTGGGGCTGAACGGCATAGCCACGCCGGTGTTCGGCCATCACGGGACCGTCCTGGGCGCCATAAGTGTTTCGGGACCCGAATTCCGGTTCGACCCCCGCAAATCACGCACCCTGGTCCAGGAACTCAAGCATTCCGCCCGGGAAGTCAGCCGGAGGATGGGGCACACCGAAGAGTGAGGCACCCGGGTCCGCCGGCGGGGTTCACAGCCTCCTGACAGTTTCCGAACAGCGGCGCCTTAACGTGATCCCGGATCTTTGAGGAAGGGGGCTAGGACAGAGGCCCTTCCGTTCACAGCCGTATGGCACGGCCGATCAAGGAGACACCATGTCACGAACCAAGAAAATCACCCTCGGCATCACTGCGGGCGCGCTGGCGCTCGGTGCCGGCCTGGGGGTTACCGGAATGGCCTCGGCCGCCACCACCCCGAGCCCCAGCGCCACCTCGAGCACGTCGGCGGAGGGCAGCGGCTCGACTGACGGCGTCCGGGGCGGCCACAGAGGCGACCGCGGCCAGATCGCTGCAGACCTTGCCACCAAGCTGGGCGTTGATGAAGCGAAAGTGACCGAGGCGATCCAGGCGTTCCGCGAGGCCAACAAGCCGACGGCGGCGCCCGCCGAGGGCACCAAACCTGACCGCACCGCCCAGGACGCGGCGATGGCCAAGTCGCTTGCCGCGGCACTCGGCGTCGAGGAGTCCAAGGTCACCGCGGCCCTGACGGAGATCCGCGAGGCGAAGCAGGCCGAACGCGCATCAGCGCTGAAGACCAGGCTCGATACGGCGGTCAAGGACGGCACCCTCACCCAGGACGAGGCCGATGCGGTCACGAAGGCCGTCGAAAAAGGCGTGATCGGAGGCGGCGGCCACTAGAAATCAGGCTGCGACCCTGCCAGTCCCGCATTCACCCATGAACGGGGAATCCCCCGGGAAAAGTCCCGGGGGATTCTCCGTTCCCAGAGGTGAGGAAGCGTTTGGGGTTGGGCGACCAGAGGTGAGGAAGCGTCTGTGGCCGGGTGCAGCCTAGAGCACCTTGCGGATGGTTTCCTCGAAGCTCGTGACGTGGTGCAGCGCCAGCTCGCCTGCCCTGTCCGCGTCCCCCTCCGCCACGGCCTTGAGCAGGTCCACGTGCTCATTGATGTGGCCGCTCACTGACGGCACCTTGTCCAGGACCAGGCACCAAATGCGCGTGGCCAGGTTGTCGTAACGGATCAGGGTGTCCTCAAGGTGCGGGTTGGCCGCTGCACGGTAGATCAGGCGGTGGACCGTCAGGTCGTAGCGCATGAGCTCCCGGGACTGGGCCGGCGTCGGCGCCAGTTCGGAGATGGCTTTGGCCACGTCCAGCAGTTCGTCACGCATGGCGCTGTTGGCCCGCTTGGCGGCACGCCGCGCCGCGAGCGGCTCCAGCAGTTCCCGGATCTCCGAGACGTCGGCCAGTTCGGTGAAGTCCACAGTCGTGGCGAAGGTTCCGCGCCGGGGGTAGGACACCACGAGGTGGTCCACCTCCAGCCGCTTGATGGCCTCGCGAACGGGGGTGCGTCCGAAGCCGAGCTCGGCCGCCAGCTGGCCGTCATTGATGGGCTCGCCGGGACGGATGTCCAGCATGATCAGCTTGTCGCGCAGCTGCCGGTACGCTGCCTCGGCCTGGGACAGCGTTTCATCCTCGGCGGGTGGCATGGCGGGAAGAGCATTCACAGCGAGGTTCCCTTTCTGGGCTCCAAGCGGAAGCGCATTGTCATTTTGCTTCTGCTATTGACTCTGTTGTGAGCTCAATCATACCATTGTCGTCATACTGATATATCAGTCCCAAGCTAAGTGGTATTTCATAAGGAGCATTCGTGGTTGAGCAGTTGAACGACCGACTTTCCGTAGTCGATCCCGAGATCCAGCAAGCAGTCGCCCGCGAGCTGGACCGCCAGCAGTCAACGCTGGAAATGATCGCCTCGGAGAACTTCGCTCCCGCGGCCGTCATGGAGGCGCAGGGTTCGGTCCTCACGAACAAGTACGCCGAGGGTTACCCGGGCAAGCGTTACTACGGTGGCTGCGAGCACGTCGACGTCGTCGAGCAGCTGGCCATCGACCGCATCAAGGCACTCTTCGGCGCCGAGTTCGCCAACGTCCAGCCGCACTCCGGCGCGCAGGCCAACGCTGCCGCCATGTTCGCACTGCTGAACCCGGGCGACACCATCCTCGGCCTGGACCTGGCCCACGGCGGCCACCTCACCCACGGCATGCGCATCAACTTCTCCGGCAAGCTCTACAACGTGGTCCCCTACCACGTCCGCGAGTCCGACTTCCGCGTTGACATGGCCGAGGTCGAGGCCCTCGCCCTGGAGCACAAGCCTAAGCTCATCGTGGCCGGCTGGTCCGCCTACTCCCGCCAGCTCGACTTCGCCGAGTTCCGCCGGATCGCCGACCTCGTCGGTGCCTACCTGATGGTGGACATGGCGCACTTCGCCGGCCTCGTCGCCGCAGGCCTGCACCCCAACCCGGTGCCGTACGCCGACGTCGTCACCACCACCACGCACAAGACCCTCGGCGGTCCCCGCGGCGGCGTCATCCTCGCCAAGGAACAGTACGCCAAGAAGATCAACAGTGCAGTCTTCCCCGGCCAGCAGGGCGGCCCGCTGGAGCACGTCATCGCCGCCAAGGCCGTGGCCTTCAAGCTCGCAGCATCCGAGGGCTTCAAGGAGCGCCAGCAGCGCGTTCTCGAAGGTGCCAAGCTGCTGGCCGAGCGCTTCCTGCAGTCCGACGTCGAAGCTGCCGGCATCACGGTGGTCAACGGCGGCACGGACGTCCACCTGGTCCTCGTTGACCTGCGCAACTCCGAGCTGGACGGCCAGCAGGCCGAGGACACCCTGCACCGGATCGGCATCACCGTCAACCGCAACGCCGTCCCGTTCGACCCCCGCCCGCCGATGGTCTCCTCCGGCCTCCGGATCGGTACCCCGGCCCTGGCCACCCGTGGCTTCGGCGCCGCCGAATTCACCGAGGTCGCGGACATCATCGCCAAGGCCCTGATCGGCGCCGCCGGCACCGGAACGCTCGACGACGACACCGCCGTCGAACTCCGCGCACGCGTCACCGCGCTCGCCGAGAAGTTCCCCCTGTACCCCCAGCTCAGCGGCGCAGGCGAAATCGCCGCTTTTGAGAATGACATGATCGGAGCAGCCCAGTGAGCACGCACCACCTCCCGGAGCACCCGGAATTCCTGTGGCACAACCCGGACCCCAAGCCCTCCTATGACGCCGTGATCGTCGGCGGCGGCGGGCATGGCCTGGCCACCGCCTACTACCTGGCCAAGAACCACGGCATGACCAACATCGCCGTCCTGGAAAAGGGCTGGCTCGCCGGCGGCAACATGGCCCGCAACACCACCATCATCCGTTCCAACTACCTCTGGGACGAGTCCGCCGCCATCTACGAGCACGCCCTGAAGCTGTGGGAGATCCTGCCCGAGGAACTCGACTACGACTTCCTCTTCAGCCAACGCGGCGTGATGAACCTGGCCCACACCCTGGGCGACGTCCGCGAGAGCATCCGCCGCGTGGGCGCCAACAAGCTCAACGGCGTGGACGCCGAATGGCTGGACCCGCAGCAGGTCAAGGAACTCTGCCCCATCCTGAACATCCGCGACGACATCCGCTACCCGGTCATGGGCGCCACCTACCAGCCGCGCGCCGGCATCGCCAAGCACGACCACGTCGCCTGGGCCTTCGCCCGCAAGTGTGACGAGATGGGCGTGGACATCATCCAGAACTGCGAAGTCACCGGCTTCATCAAGGACGGCGAACGCGTGGTGGGCGTCAAGACCAACCGCGGCACCATCAACACCGAAAAGGTGGGCCTTTGCGCCGCCGGCCACAGCTCGGTCCTGGCGGAGATGGCCGGCTTCCGGCTCCCCATCCAGTCCCACCCGCTGCAGGCACTGGTGTCCGAGCTCCACGAGCCGGTCCACCCCACCGTCGTCATGTCCAACCACGTCCACGTGTACGTCTCCCAGGCGCACAAGGGTGAACTGGTCATGGGCGCCGGCGTCGACTCCTACAACGGCTACGGCCAGCGCGGCTCCTTCCACGTGATCGAGCACCAGATGGCCGCCGCCGTCGAGCTCTTCCCGATCTTCGCCCGGGCACACGTGCTCCGGACCTGGGGCGGCATCGTGGACACCACGCTGGATGCCTCGCCGATCGTGGGCACCACCCCGGTGGAAAACATGTTCGTCAACTGTGGCTGGGGAACCGGCGGCTTCAAGGGCACGCCCGCTGCCGGCCTGACCTTCGCGCACACCATCGCCACCGGCGCACCGCACAAGCTCAACAAGCCGTTCGCCCTGGAGCGCTTCGAAACGGGCGCCCTGATCGACGAACACGGCGCTGCCGCCGTCGCCCACTAGCCACGGTCCATAAGAAAGAAGACGCACATGCTGCTTATCTCCTGCCCCAACTGCGGCCCGCGGGACGAAACCGAGTTCCACTACGGCGGCCAGGCCCACGTGCCCTACCCCGAGAACCCCAACGACCTCACGGACCGGGAATGGGCCGAGTACCTGTTCTACCGCGAGAACACCAAGGGCACCTTCGCCGAACGCTGGGTGCACAGCACCGGCTGCCGGCAGTGGTTCAACATGCTCCGCGACACGGTCACGTACGACATCCAGGCCGTCTACCCGATGGGGACGCCGCGGCCTGCCGCACCCGTCCCTCCGGCAGCTGACACCGGCACTGCAAGCACCGGCCCGGCCAGCACCACCCCCCTCAGCCCCAGCACCGCCCCGGAAGGAGCGACCAAGTGACCTCCCAGAACGCGCGCCTCAGCACCGGCGGCCGCATCGACCGCAGCATCTCCTGGCGCTTCACCGTGGACGGCGAGGAATTCACCGGCCACCCGGGTGACACGCTGGCCTCCGCGATGCTGGCCAACGGCCGCGTCGCCGCCGGCAACTCCCTGTACGAGGACCGTGCCCGCGGCATCCTGGCCGCAGGCGTGGAAGAACCCAACGCGCTGGTCCGGATCGAGGCCCGGTTCCCCGGCGACGTCGCCGAATCCATGCTCCCCGCCACCACCGTTTCGCTCGTGGACGGCCTGCAGGCCAGCCTGCTCAACGGCCTCGGCAAGCTGGACCCGGCCGATGACCGCGCCGAGTACGACAAGAAGTACGTCCACACCGACATCCTGGTGATCGGCGGCGGCCCCGCAGGCCTCGCCGCAGCCCGCGAAGCTGTCCGCAGCGGCGCACGCGTCATCCTGATGGACGACCAGCCGGAACTCGGCGGCTCGCTGCTGTCCGGATCCACGGCCCCCGAACTGGCCGAGACCATCGAGGGCAAGCCGGCGCTCGAATGGGTCGCCGACGTCGAGGCCGAGCTCGTCTCCGGCGCCGAGAGCACCGTGCTGAACCGCACCACCGCCTTTGGCGCGTACGACTCCAACTACGTCATCGCGGTCCAGAACCGCACTGACCACCTCTCCAGCCCGGCAGCTTCCGGCGTCTCCCGCCAGCGGATTTGGCACATCCGTGCCAGCCAGGTTGTCCTGGCCCCGGGCGCCCACGAGCGTCCCCTGGTGTTCGAGAACAACGACCGCCCGGGCATCATGCTCGCCTCGGCCGTGCGTACCTACCTGAACCGCTACGCCGTGGCTGCCGGTTCGCGCGTGGTGGTCAGCACCACCAACGACAGCGCCTACGCCCTCGTCGCGGACCTGCGCGCCGCCGGGATCAAGGTCGCCGCCGTCGTCGACGCCCGTTCCAGCCTCACCCCGGTGGCTGCCGCCGCCGTCGAAGCCGGCACCCGTGTCCTCATCGGCAGCGCCGTGGCCAACACCGCCGCTGACCCGGATGGCCGCCTGAACAGCGTCACCGTCCGCAGCATTAACGACGACGGCGAACTCACCTCCGGCGTCGAAGAGATCGCCGCCGACCTGCTGGCAGTGTCCGGCGGCTGGAGCCCGCTGGTGCACCTGCACTCGCAGCGCCAGGGCAAGCTGCGCTGGGACGAGGACCTCGCGGCCTTCGTGCCGTCCACCCTGGTTGCCAACCAGCAGACCATCGGCTCGGGCCGCGGCAGCTTCGAACTCGCCGACTGCCTGGCCGAGGGCATCTCCGCCGGTGCCGCCGCAGTGATCGCTGCCGGCTTCGAGTCCGCTGTTGAGCCGTCCGTCCTGGCCGAGCCAAAGGCATCCGCCCCGACCCGCCAGCTGTGGGTTGTCCCCGGCCAGACCGGAACCCCCGACGACTGGCACCACCACTTCGTCGACTTCCAGCGTGACCAGTCCGTGGCCGACGTCCTGCGCTCCACCGGCGCCGGCATGCGGTCCGTAGAGCACGTCAAGCGCTACACCTCCATCAGCACCGCCAACGACCAGGGCAAGACGTCCGGCGTGAACGCCATCGGCGTCATCGCCGCGGCCCTGCGCCAGGCCGGCGAGGCTTCCCGGGGCATCGGCGACATCGGCACCACCACCTACCGTGCGCCGTTCACCCCCGTGGCCTTCGCGGCACTGGCCGGACGCCAGCGCGGCGAGCTGTTCGACCCCGCCCGGGTCACATCGATCCACCCCTGGCACGTCGCCCAGGGCGCCCTGTTCGAGGACGTCGGACAGTGGAAGCGGCCGTGGTACTACCCGCAGAACGGCGAGGACATGGACGAGGCCGTACTCCGCGAGTGCGCCGCCGTCCGCGACTCCGTGGGCTTCATGGACGCCACCACCCTCGGCAAGATCGAGATCCGCGGCAAGGACGCAGGCGAGTTCCTGAACCGCATCTACACCAACGCGTTCAAGAAGCTGGCTCCGGGTTCTGCCCGCTACGGCGTCATGTGCCTCGCTGACGGCATGATCTTCGACGACGGCGTGACCCTGCGCCTGGACGAGGAAACCTACTTCATGACCACCACCACCGGCGGCGCCGCCAAGGTGCTGGACTGGCTGGAGGAATGGCTGCAGACCGAATGGCCGGAACTCGATGTGCACTGCACCTCGGTGACCGAACAGTGGAGCACGATCGCCGTCGTCGGACCCAAGTCCCGCGACGTCATCGCCAAGGTCGCCCCGGAACTGGCAGCCAACGGCGGCCTGTCCGCCGAGGCGTTCCCGTTCATGACCTTCCGCGAAACCACCCTCGCGTCCGGCGTGCAGGCCCGCGTCTGCCGGATCTCGTTCTCCGGTGAACTGGCGTACGAAATCAATGTGCCGTCCTGGTACGGGCTGAACACGTGGGAATCCGTTGCCGCGGCCGGCGCCGAGTTCAACATCACCCCCTACGGCACCGAGACCATGCACGTGCTGCGCGCCGAGAAGGGCTACCCGATCGTCGGCCAGGACACCGACGGCACGGTCACCCCGCAGGACGCCGGCATGGAATGGATCGTCTCCAAGGCCAAGGACTTCATCGGCAAGCGCTCCTACAACCGCGTCGACCAGCACCGCGATGACCGCAAGCACCTGGTCAGCGTCCTTCCAGTGGACGGCTCGCTGAAGCTTCCGGAAGGAACCCAGCTGGTGGAGAAGGGCATCCCGGCGAACCCCGCCTACGGCCCGGTCCCGATGCAGGGCTTCGTGACCTCCAGCTACCACAGCGCCGCCCTGGGCCGCTCGTTCGGCCTGGCGCTGATCAAGAACGGCCGCAACCGGATCGGCGAAACCCTGGTGGCTGCCGCCGGCAACCAGCTCGTCGACGTAGTCGTGGCAGAAACCGTACTGTTTGACCCCGAAGGGACCCGCAAAGATGGCTAACACCGCAGCCTTCACAGGCATCAATGGACTCCGGGAAATCCGCCGCAGCCCAGCCTCCCACCTCGCCGAAGCATTCGACTCCGGGTCCGTGCAGGGAACAGTCACCCTCAAGGAGGGCCCGTTCCAGACCATGGCCGGCGTCCGGGTTGACCCGAACTCCGAAACCGGCGCCCGGATCGGCTCCGTCACAGGCGGCCTGCCGGTGAGCTGCGGCGAGGTCCGCGGCACGGACCGCATCAGCGTCCTGTGGCTTGGCCCACAGGAGTTCCTGGTGGTAGCCCCGGAAGACGCCCACGACTCCCTGGGCGGGGACCTGATCGGCTCCCTCAAGTCGGCCCTGGGCGACGGCGCCGGGCAGGTGGTGGACCTGTCCGCCAACCGCACCACGTTCGAGCTGTCCGGCCCCCGGGCCCGTGCGGTGCTGGAAAAGGGCTGCGCCCTGGACCTGCACCCGCGCACCCTCAAGCCGGGCACCGCCCTGAACACCGAGGTGGGCAACATTCCGGTCGTCCTGTTCAAGGACGGGGAGGAAAGCTTCCGGCTGTTCCCCCGCGCCTCGTTCGCGGATTACCTGGGCCGCTGGCTCCTGGACGCCATGAGGGAGTTCGCTTCCCCTGAGGTGCCTTAATGGCGCTTAGCGCACTGGACCTGTTTTCCGTTGGCATCGGGCCGTCGTCGTCACACACGGTCGGCCCGATGCGGGCGGCAAAGCAGTTCGCCGACGGACTCAAGGGCGGCGGGCTGCTGAGCTCGACCACTCGGGTCCAGGCAGAGCTCTTCGGATCCCTCGGCGCCACCGGCCGGGGCCACGGTTCCGACAAGGCCGTGGTGCTCGGCCTGCAGGGCCTGGAGCCGGAAACCGTGGACACGTCCACAGCCGACGACAAGGTGGCAGCCGCCGCCCTGGACGCCGAGCTCCGGATCGGCGGGGACCACCGGGTGGACTTCAACTGGGACGAGGACGTGGTGCTGCACCGGCGCAAGTCGCTGCCGGCCCACCCCAACGGCATGACGTTCCGCGCTTTGGACCACGCCGGCACGGTACTGAGCGAACGGAGCTTCTACTCCATCGGTGGCGGTTTCGTCGTCGACGGTGATGCCGACGCCGGTGCCAAGGTGGTTGCCGACGACACCCAGCTGCCGTACCCCTTCACCACGGCCAACGAGCTCCTGGAGATCTGCCGCCGCGAGGGCATGTCGATCTCCGACGTCATGCTCGCCAACGAGCTGGCATGGCGCAGCGAGGCGGAGCTCCGCGAGGAACTGCTGAAGCTGTGGGCCGTCATGCGCGAATGCGTGGAGAACGGCTGCTCCGCGGAGGGCATCCTGCCCGGCGGGCTGCAGGTGAAGCGGCGTGCGCCGCAGCTCTTCCAGACGCTGTCCAAGGACTCGGCCAGCACGGACCCGCTCCGCGCGATGGAGTGGGTGAACCTCTTCGCGCTGGCCGTCAACGAGGAGAACGCGGCCGGTGGCCGCATCGTCACCGCCCCCACCAACGGGGCAGCAGGAATCGTGCCGGCCGTCCTGCACTACTACGTTAAGTTTGTTCCCGGCGCCAACGACGACGGTGTGGTGCGGTTCCTGCTGGCGGCGGCCGCCGTCGGGATCCTGTTCAAGATCAACGCTTCAATCTCCGGTGCGGAAGTTGGGTGCCAGGGTGAGGTCGGCTCGGCCTGCTCCATGGCCGCTGCCGGACTCTGTGAGGTGCTTGGCGGCACCCCGGAACAGGTGGAGAACGCCGCCGAGGTGGGGATCGAACACAACCTCGGGCTGACCTGCGACCCCGTGGGCGGGCTGGTACAGATCCCGTGCATCGAACGGAACGCGATCGCCAGCGTCAAGGCCATCAACGCCGCACGCCTGGCCCTGCACGGGGACGGCAGCCACAAGGTGTCGCTGGACAAGGCCATCAAGACCATGCGCGAGACCGGCGCCGACATGAAAACCAAGTACAAGGAAACCTCTCGAGGAGGCCTCGCTGTGAATGTAATTGAGTGCTGACCATGACTGCTATTCAGACTGAGCCGCGTGCCGCCGGGCAGCCCGCCAACAGCGTCGAGCACGTGCTGACCCTGGACTGCCCCGAAGGCCCGGGCATCGTGCACGCCGTCTCCGGCTTCCTGCTCGAGTACGGCTGCGACATCATCGACAACAAGCAGTTCGGCGACCGGTCCGAAGGGCACTTCTTCATGCGGGTGCACTTCGCGTCCGACGGCAACGAGGCCACCCTGGAGCAGCTGCGCGCAGGCTTCGCCCCGGTTGCCGAGAAGTACAACATGAAGTGGCGGCTGGAACGCAACGGGTCCCGCCGCAAGGTCCTGATCATGGTCTCGAAGTTCGGCCACTGCCTCAACGACCTGCTTTTCCGCGCCCGCGTGGGTGAACTGCCCATCGAGGTGGTGGGTGTGGTGTCCAATCACACGGATCACCAGGCCCTCGTGGACTGGCACGGCATCCCGTTCTTCCACATCCCGGTCACCGCAGCCACCAAGCCGGAGGCAGAGGCCCGGCTGCTGGAGATCGTCGATGACCTCGACGTTGAACTGGTGGTGCTCGCCCGGTACATGCAGGTTCTCAGCGACGACCTGGCCCGCAAGCTGGACGGCCGGGCGATCAACATCCACCACTCGTTCCTGCCGTCATTCAAGGGTGCCAAGCCGTACCACCAGGCCTACGCCCGCGGCGTGAAGACCGTGGGCGCCACCGCGCACTACGTGAACGCCGAACTCGACGAGGGCCCGATCATCGCGCAGCAGGTCGTCGAGGTGGACCACACCTTCGGCCCCGAGGACCTCGTCGCCGCCGGACGCGACACCGAATGCAAGGCGCTCAGCAACGCCGTCCGCTGGCACTGCGAAGGCCGCATCATCCTCAACGGCAACCGGACCGTGGTCCTGAAGTAGACCCTTCCTCACATCCCGTCGCCTAAAACCCGACGCGTCCTCACGTCCTGCCGCCCACGACCCGACGCGTCCTCACGTCCTGCCGCTTAACCCGAAACCCTCCCGCAGTTCATGCGGGAGGGTTTCGGTTTAAGCGACCAAAGGTGAGGACGCGTCTGGGATCAGGCGGCGAAAGGTGAGGACGCGTCTGGGATCAGGCGGCGAAAGGTGAGGACGCGTCTGGAATCAGGCGGTGAAAGGTGAGGACGCGTCTGGGATGAGGAGGCGTCGGGGGTCAGACGCCGAGCTGTTCGCGGAGCGCCTGGACGTGGCCCTGCGCCTTGACCTGGTACTGGGCCAGGGTGACTTTGCCTTCGGGGTCCAGGACCACGGTGGAGCGGACGATGCCCTCGTGCACTTCTCCGTCGATGAGCTTCTCGCCCCAGGCGCCGTAGGCCAGGGCCACGGCGTGGTCTTCGTCGGCCAGCAGCGGGAAGGTGAGATCGAAGTCGCCCGTGAAAGCCGCCAGCTTCTCCGGCGCGTCGGGGGAGATGCCCAGCACCGCGTAGCCGGAACCCTGGAAGGAAGCCAGGTTGTCGCGGAAGTCGCAGGCTTCGGTGGTGCAGCCGGGAGTGGCGGCCTCGGGGTAGAAGTACACGATGACGTTCTTGCCGCGGTAATCGGCCAGCGAGGTCTGCTTGCCTTCTGCGTCCCGCAGGGTGAAGTCCGGCGCCTGGGTTCCGGGCTGGAGCTTGGTGGTCAGTTTGGGGCTCATGGCATTCCTTCTGATGGATCTGGGTCGAGCGAAAATCTGGTCAAGCGAATTCACTGATCGGACTGAGATGGATAACAGCAGCCTTAGATACTGTATTCCGCAGGCCCTCGGACGGTCGCAGCGGGTCCGCAGATGAAGCGGTAGCCGCCGCCGCGGACGGTGGCGATCGCGTGCCGGCCGCCGCGCAGCTTCCGCCGTACCCGGCCCACGTACACGTCGATGGAACGGGCGGCGGCGCCGGGGCTGTCGCACGACTCCAGGAAAAGCCTTAGCTCCTCCCGGTCCACAGTCCGTGAGCAGTGCTCCACCAGGTACCGCAGCAGCTTGAATTCGACGCCGGTCAGCGGCACCAGGTCGCCGTCCAGCAGCACCTCGGAGCGGGCAAGGTCCACGGCCACCCGGCTGACGTGTCCGGCCGACGGCGGGAGGTGGGTGGCGGCGCCGTCGTCCTTTTGTGCGGAGTCCGTTTCCGGGAACTCACTTTCCGAGGAGTCCGTTTGGGAGTCCTCCGGAGAGGACGACGGCGGCACGGACGTTCCGCCGCCGGGCGCGCCGTTGGGCGCCCCCTCCCCAGGGGGCATGCCCGGGTGCCTCCCGGCGGCGGATGTTGCAGCTCCGGCGGCAGGCCAGTGGACTTCCGCCTCCGGAGCAAACTGAAGGGCCCGTTCCAGCACCAGTTCGGCAGCCCGGGCCAGGACCTCCGGGTCGATGTCCTGGCCTTCGGGCGGAGCTACCCAGACGGCCAGGCCGTGGGCCTTGGCGAAACTACGGGCCGACGTGCCGCGCGGTGAATGGGCATGCACAGCCACCGCGCGGCCCTCAGATGCCGCCGCGGCGGATCAGCTTGCCGCCGGGGGTCTGGCCGTCCACCACGCTGCCGCGCAGGTAGGTGCGGCGGACCACGCCGGAGAGTGCCTTGCCGTCGTACGGGGTGATCGGGTTCTTGTGCTTGAGCTTGGACACGTCCACCACGAAGGCCTCGTCCTGGGCGAAGACGGCGAAGTCGGCGTCGTAGCCCAGCGCCAGCTGGCCCTTGTTGGAGAGCCGCGCCAGGGACGCGGGCTTCTCTGCCATCCACGACACCACCTGTTCCAGCGGGATGCCGCGGTGCCGGGCCTCGGTCCAGATGAGTGACAGGCCCAGCTGCAGCGAGGAAACCCCGCCCCAGGCGACGGCGAAGTCCCCGTTTTCCAGGTCCTTCAGGTCCAGCGTGCTGGGGGAGTGGTCGGAGACGATGCAGTCGATGGTGCCGTCCTGCAGGCCCTGCCAGAGGAGCTCGCGGTTGGAGGCTTCGCGGATGGGCGGGCAGCACTTGTACGCGGTGGCGCCGTCGGGGATTTCCTCGGCCATGAGCGTGAGGTAGTGGGGGCAGGTCTCCACGGTGAGGTGCACGCCGTCGCGCTTTGCCGAAGCGATCATCGGCAGGGCGTCGGAGGAGGACAGGTGCAGGATGTGGGCGCGGGCGCCGGTCCAGCGGGCACGCTCGATCACCTCGGCGATGGCCTTGTTCTCGGCGCCGCGGGGGCGGGAGGCCAGGAAGGTGGAGTAGTGGGCGCCGCCGGGGTGGGGTGCATGGTCAATGGCGTGTGAGTCCTCGGCGTGGACGATCATGAGCGAGTCGAAGGACTTCAGCTCGCGCATGTCCTCCTCCATCTCGTCCGCTTCCAGGTGCGGGAACTCGTCCACGCCGGAGTGCAGCAGGAAGCACTTGAAGCCGAAGACGCCCTCGTCGTGCAGCGGGCGCAGGTCGGCCTTGTTGCCCGGGATCGCGCCGCCCCAGAACCCGACGTCCACGAACGCCTGGTCCTCGGCCACCTCGCGCTTGAGCTTGAGGCCGTCCACGTTGGTGGTGGGCGGGATGGAGTTCAGCGGCATGTCGATGATGGTGGTGACGCCGCCGGCAGCCGCGGCGCGGGTGGCGGAGGCGAAGCCCTCCCACTCGGTGCGGCCGGGCTCATTGACGTGCACGTGGGTGTCCACGAGGCCGGGGATCAGGGTTTCGTCGTCGGCGAGTTCAACCACCTCGGCGCCCTGCAGGCCGTTGCCGAGCGGTTCGAGGGCGACGATCTTGCCGCCGCGCACGCCCACTTCACGGGCCGCGATCCCGGCGGTGGTGAGGATGCGCCGGCCCCGGATGACCAGGTCAAAGCGTTCTTCAGACATTCAGGGGCTCCTTCGTGTTAGCAGTGTCGGTCAGGTGCACGCCGATGTGCTGACCCAATTCCTGAAGCAGGCGTCCTGCTTCAGCTATGCATATCTCTACATTGCTCTCCAGTGCCGTCAGGGGATAGACCTGCCGGAAGCCGGAGTTCTGCTGCTGTTCCGGCGAGAGCGTGGTGCGGCCGCAGACAGCCAGTACCGGCACGTCCGCGGCAGCTGCCGCGCGGGCGACGCCCATGGGCGTCTTGCCCAGCAGGCTCTGTTCGTCGAGGCTGCCTTCGCCGGTGATCACCAGGTCCGCGCCGGCCAGCCGGTCGGCGAGCCGGGTGAATTCAAGCACGACGTCGATGCCCGGCCGGCGTGATGCGGCCAGTGCCGCGATGGCGGCGTAGCCGACGCCGCCGGCCGCCCCGGCGCCCGGTGCGCCGGCGGCCTTGACCGCGCGGGGCCCGATCTCCGTGGCGAGCACCTGGACGAAATTGGCCAGGGCGGCGTCCAGTTCGCCGACGTCCGCGGCGGTGGCGCCCTTCTGCGGTCCGAAGATGGCGGCCGCGCCTTCCGCTCCGAGGAGCGGGTTGTCCACGTCGCTCGCCAGAATGAAACGGGACTCCTCCAGCCGCGCATCAAAGCCGGAGAAGTCGATGGCGGCCAGGTCCGCAAGGGCGGCGCCGCCGAGGGGAAGTTCGTTGCCGGCGGCGTCGAGCAGCTTCGCACCGAGCCCCTGCAGAACTCCGGCGCCGCCGTCGGTGTTGGCGCTGCCGCCGACGCCCAGGATGATCTGCCGGCAGCCGGCGTCCAGCGCCGCACGGATCAGTTCGCCGGTGCCCAGGCTGCTGGCAGTCCGGGCGGACCCGGAACCCGGCCTCCCGCCGTCGTTCTTGGAAAAAGCGGAGGGCGGGAGCACGGCCAAACCGGACGCCGCGGCCATTTCGATTACGGCCTCCCGGCCGCGGACCGCGAACTCGGCCGTCAGCGGCTGCCCGGTGGGGCCGCTGACCACGGCACGGCGCCGGGTGAACCCGGAGCCGACGGCGGCGTCGAGGGTGCCCTCGCCGCCGTCGGCCACGGGAATCCGCAGTACCTCCAGGGTGCCGGGCAAGCCCGCTGTGGCGGTGCCGTTCCGG
Source organism: Arthrobacter sp. NPDC057388 (assembly GCF_042668165.1). NCBI lineage: Bacteria > Bacillati > Actinomycetota > Actinomycetes > Micrococcales > Micrococcaceae > Arthrobacter > Arthrobacter sp. NPDC057388. The sequence goes on along the minus strand of NZ_JBHVBL010000036.1, from coordinate 5,367 downwards.
AGCCCGGTTTCAAGGTGCCGGGCGACGTCCGGGGCGGAGAGTGAGCCCTTGAACTTGTCCGGCGCGATCACGATGCGCATTGCTTGCCTTATCTTCGGTACTTTTTCGATGCGTCTGCTGGACCCTGGATGCGGGGCCTGCAGGTTGTTAGTCCTGCAGGCTGCTAGTCCTGCAGGGCCAGGATGGCGGTGGGGGCGTCGGCTGCCGTGGTGGCCAGTTCCTCGAACTCGTTCACGGCGTTGATCTCCAGGCCCATGGAGATGTTGGTGACCTTTTCCAGGATCACTTCAACCACCACGGGAACCTGGAACTCGCCCATCAGGGCCTTGGCCTTGTCGAACGCGGCCGGCATGTCCTCGGGGCTGGTCACACGGATGGCCTTGCAGCCCAGACCCTCGGCGACCTTGAGGTGGTCCACGCCGTAGCCCTCGGTTTCGGGGGAGTTGATGTTGTCGAAGCCCAGGGACACGTGGTAATCCATGTTGAAGCCGCGCTGGGACTGGCGGATCAGGCCCAGGTAGGAGTTGTTCACCACCACGTGGATGTACGGCAGGTTGAACTGCGCGCCCACGGCCAGTTCCTCGATCATGAACTGGAAGTCGTAGTCGCCGGACAGGGCCACCACGTTCTCGCCCGGCTTGCCGCGCACGACGCCGAGGGCGGCCGGGGCGGTCCAGCCCAGCGGGCCTGCCTGGCCGGCGTTGATCCACTTGCGGGCGCCGAACACGTGCAGCATCTGGGCGCCGGCGATCTGGGACAGGCCGATGGTGGACACGTAGGTGGTGTCCTTGCCGAAGGCCTTGTTCATCTCCTCGTATACGCGCTGCGGCTTCATGGGCACGTTGTCGAAGTGGGTCTTGCGGTGCAGGGTGGCCTTGCGCTCGGCGCACTCGGCAACCCAGGCCTTGTAGTCCGGCAGCGCCTTCGCGGCGGCGCGTTCGCGGGCGATTTCCAGCAGGCCGTCCAGGGCGGCGCCGGCGTCGGAGGCGATGCCGAAGTCCGGGGAGAACACGCGGCCGATCTGGGTGGGCTCGATGTCGATGTGCACGAACTTGCGGCCCGCCGTGTAGGTGTCCAGCCCGCCGGTGTGGCGGTTGGCCCAGCGGTTGCCGATGCCGATCACGAAGTCGCTGCGCAGGAAGTTCTCGTTGCCGTAGCGGTGGCTGGTCTGCAGGCCCACCATGCCGGCCATCAGTGCGTGGTCGTCCGGAATGGCGCCCCAGCCCATCAGGGTGGGGATGACGGGAACGTTCAGCAGCTCGGCCAGTTCCACCAGCTGCGCGGAGGCGCCGGCGTTGATGATGCCGCCGCCGGCCACGATCAGCGGGCGCTCGCCGGCCGTGAGCATGTCCAGGGCCTTTTCCAGCTGCTTGCGGGAGGCCCTGGGCTTCTCGACGGGCAGCGGCTCGTAGGTGTCGATGTCGAATTCGATCTCGGCCATCTGCACGTCGATCGGCAGGTCCAGCAGCACCGGGCCGGGGCGGCCGGAGCGCATCAGCTGGAAGGCCTTCTGGAACGCGCCGGGAACCTGGCCGGGCTCCAGGATGGTCATGGCCATCTTGGTGACGGGCTTGGCGATGGACTCGATGTCCACGGCCTGGAAGTCTTCCTTGTGCAGCTTGGCAACCGGGGCCTGGCCGGTGATGCAGAGCATGGGGATGGAGTCGGCCCACGCGGCGTACAGGCCGGTGATCATGTCGGTGCCGGCGGGGCCCGAGGTGCCGATGCAGATGCCGATGTTGCCGTCGGCTGCGCGGGAGTAGCCGTCGGCCATGTGGCTGGCGCCTTCAACGTGGCGGGCCAGGGTGTGGCGGATGCCGCCGTGGGCTTTCATGGCGGAGTAGAACGGGTTGATCGCCGCGCCCGGCAGGCCGAACGCCTCGGTGGCGCCCTCCTTTTCCAGGATGGCGATGGCAGCGTCTACGGTGCGCATCTTGGTCATGGTGTGCTCCTTGGGAAGTCTGTTTTTGGGTGTGCTGAAGGAAGGCCCGGCGTTTTGCCGGGCACTTAGTGGGGGTGCCGCCGTCGTAATTCCCGACGGCGGCTGGGGAGTTTTTGTACAGATAATGGCCGCCGGAGGGCCTTTAGGGCCGATTATCTGTACAAAAACTCCGGGGGAGGCGCTACTTCCGGCCGCTGAGCTGGAGGACCTGCTTGAAGAGTCCCGAGTGGTCCAGGCCGCCGTCGCCCTGGTTGACGGTGGCGGCGACGAGCTGGGCGACGACGGCGCCGAGCGGGATGGAGACGTTGGCTTCGCGGGCGGCGGAGGTGACGATGCCCAGGTCCTTGTGGTGGAGGGCGAGGCGGAAGCCGGGGTCGAAGTTGCGGTCCAGCATCTTCTGGCCCTTCTGGTCCAGGACCTTGGAGCCGGCCAGTCCGCCGCCGAGGACCTTGAGGGCGGCGTCGGTGTCCACGCCGTAGGCCTCGAGGAATGCGATGGCTTCGCCGAGGACCTCGATGTTGACGGCGACGATCAGCTGGTTGGCTGCCTTGACGGTCTGGCCGGAGCCGGAGGGGCCGACGTGGACGATGGTCTTGCCGACGGCGTTCAGGACGTCCTGGGCTGCCTCGAAGTCAGCTGCGTCACCGCCGACCATGATGGACAGGACGGCGTCGATGGCGCCCTGTTCGCCGCCGGAGACGGGGGCGTCGAGGGGGCGGATGCCGGCTGCCTTGGCGTCGTCGGCCAGCCGCTTGGCGACGTCGGGGCGGATGCTGGAGGCGTCGATCCACAGGGCGCCCTGCTTGGCGTTGGCGAAGACACCGTCCGGGCCGCTGACGACGCCCTCGACGTCCGGGGAGTCCGGGACCATGGTGATGACGACGTCGGCGTCCTTAACAGCGTCGGCGATGCTGGAGGCACCCTTGCCGCCTTCGGAGACGAGCTTGTCGATCTTGTCCTGGCTGCGGTTGAAGCCGGTGACGGTGTGGCCGGCTTTGACGAGGTTGATGGCCATGGGCAGGCCCATGATTCCGAGTCCGATGACTGCAACGTTGCTCATGATGGTTCTCTTTCTGAAGTCTTTAGATGGAGCGGGCGGGGATTAGCGGGCGGCGTGTTCGCGGATGGCCCAGCTGAAGGCGGTTTCCTGCGGTTCCTTGTATTCGAGGCCGATGTAGCCGTCGTAGCCGAGTTCGCGGCTGCGGGCGATCCACTCGCCGAGGGGAAGCTCGCCGGTTCCGGGAGCCCCGCGGCCGGGGTTGTCGGCAATCTGGATGTGGCCGAAGTCCTTGGCGTGGTTTTCGATGACGGCGGCGACGTCGTCCCCGTTGACGGCCAGGTGGTAGAAGTCCGCGAGGAGCTTGATGTTCCGGGCGCCGGATTCCGCCTTGACCCGGGCGATCACGTCGAGTGCGTCCTGGGCCTTGAGGAGCGGGTAGCGCGGGGCTCCGCTGACGGGTTCGAGGAGGACGGTGCCACCGATCCGGGCCACGCCTTCTGCGGCCGCGGCCAGGTTCTTGGCGGCGAGCTCGTCCTGTTCCTCCGGGCTGAATTCCTCCTGGCGGTTGCCGTAGAGGGCGTTGAAGGCCTTGCAGCCGAGCCGTTCGCCGATGCCGGCGACGACGTCGATGTTGTCCTTGAACTCGGAGCAGCGACCCTTCCAGGACACCAGGCCGCGGTCGCCGCCGGGCATGTTTCCGGCGTTGAAGTTCAGGCCGGAAAGCTGCACGCCGGCGTCGGTGATGGCACGCTCGAAGGCCGTGGTTTCGGCGTCGGAAGGGACTGAGCTCTCGAACGGCCACCAAAACTCGACGGCGTCAAAACCTGCCGCCTTGGCTGCTGCCGGGCGCTCGAGCAGGGGCAGCTCCGTCAGGAGGATGGAGCAGTTCACTGTGTACGTCATCGTAGGTCCTTCCGGGGAGGGGCTTTGATCTATCTTCCCTGCTTCTCGGCTTTTCTACCGTTTCCGCTTTGTGGAATTTAGATTCTGCTTTATGAAAAGTGTAGGGAAGGGGTGCCTGGAGAGTCAAGGGGACTGGTTTGGGGAGGCAGGAAGGGCCGGCACCTGCGGTGCCGGCCCTTCCCGTTTCTGTATGGTGCGCGCTGAAGTCCTGCGGCTATGCAGCGTCCACGAGAACGCCGTCGATCCGGGACAGAACTCCCGGCCAGCCGTTACCCATGCCCTGGAAAGCCTGTTTGCCCATTGCGGTGTCGAGCCTGAAGCCGGCATGTTCCAGGTGCAGTACCGTGCCGTCCTCCACTGACTCCAAGGTCCACGTCACGGTGGTGTCCAGCGCGCCTTCGGCGAAGAGGAAGCTGATGGACGTGCCTGGATCCACGTTGAGGACTTCGCACTGCTGCGTACCCCAGCCGCCCATGTCCAGGGTGAAGCGGTGCCCGACGGTGGGGGCGATGTCGCCGGCGGCCCACCAGCGAGCGAGCAGATCCGGGGTGGTGAGTGCCTTCCAGACCGCCTCCGGAGGGTGCGGAAAGTGGCGCGTGAGGCGGATCGTGTTGTCAGTCATGTCAGTTCTCCTCTTTCGGTGCGGTGCCGTTCGGCCGGTTGCTGTCCAATACGTTGCCCAGCGCGTCGAGGCGCCGGTTCCAGTAGTTCTCGTAGTGCTTCAGCCAGCCATGCACCTCCGCCAGGCCGGCTGCCTGAAGGTGGTAAACCCGGTGGCGTCCCTGCCGTTCTTCCCGCACCAGCCCCGCCTCGCGCAGCACGGCGAGGTGTTCCGAGGCTGTCGACCGGCTCTGGGCGAGCAGGCCGGTAAGCTCGCCCGCCGTCCGGGGGCCGTTGCGAAGCTCGTCGAGGATGGTGCGCCGCGACGGGTTCGCGAGGGCGCCGAAAATGTCCGGAAGCACGCCTGCATAATACGTCGGAAATTTCCGAAACGAAAGTGGTCCAGGTTCGACGCCGGGCTCTGCGAATATTTACCCCTGTTTCGCCGGGCTCCGGGCCCGTAAAATGAAGGTGGGGCCGACGGCAAGAGCCCCGGTGAGCGATCCTTACGAAGCCCGGGGTGCCTTCCCAACCGCCGCCGGCCCTTATGAATGGCCAGGTTCCGATCCGGTCACGCTCCGGCATCAGCTCTTCCCGCAAGATCACGGCCATGTGACCATTGGGCATGAGCGAAGAACTTATGGCGGCGGCACCCTCCGGCGGTGGCGCTCCCCGCAATCGAACGGCCGGACAGATCCATTCCGCGAGCTCCGAGGCGACACGGCAGATGCGCGAGCAGGCCAAGCGGCGCCGGGAAGCAGAAGCAAAGCTGCAGCTGCACCTCATGGAAACCCGCAACAAGTCAGCCGGAACACCGGACACCGCACTCTGACGGCAAAGCGAGGGCGCGCACGAAACCGGCCCCGACTGAACCTGTGCCAACAGCAGTCACGGCGGCACCATAACGGCTGTCTCTTATACC
>NZ_JBHVBL010000035.1:22742-50945 GCF_042668165.1 Arthrobacter sp. NPDC057388 | reverse complement strand
CTCCAAAACAAAGCCCAGTACGACATCGTCGCCGACCTCGTCCAGGCCGCCCGGGACTCCGGCGCCCGCATCCTCACCGGCGGCAACCCCGACCCCGACCAGCCCGGCTACTTCTACCCCGCCACCCTCGTCGCCGACATCGACAACACCAACCCCCTCGTCACCGAAGAACAGTTCGGCCCCGCCCTGCCCATCATCCGCTACAACACCATCGACGAAGCCATCGAGATGGCCAACGGCCTCGACGTCGGCCTCGGCGCGTCCGTCTGGTCCCCCAACCTCCCCGCCGCCCGCGAGGTCGCCGCCCGCATCCAGACCGGCACCGTCTGGATCAACAAACACGGCGCCGTCGACCCCCGCATCCCCTTCGGCGGCGCCAAACAATCCGGCTACGGCCTCGAATTCGGCGTCGAAGGCCTCAAACACCTCGGCATCCCGCAAATCATCAACAGCTAACCCCCGCCACCGCAGCACAGGAGCCGCCGCCGCTCACCCCCGACGGCGGCCCCTCCTGTTCCGGCCCCCAAAGTGGGGACCCGGCTAACGTCCCGCCGATCTGCTTGTCGGGAACCCACAAAATCTCGCCCACGATCGGGAATTAGCGTCAGTTCGGAGGAATATCCGCAGCCATCACACCTAAAGGACCCATCAATGACGATTCAGGCAAACGCGGGCGAAGCCACAAGCCCCGCGCCCATCCCCGGCACCTTCCCCATCCTGGAAACTGCCCGGCAGCAGGTACTCGAGGACGGCATCGGTCTCACCCAGGCGCAGCTCGAGGAGGTGCTGCGCCTTCCGGATGAAGCCCTTCCCGCCGCCCTCCAGCTCGCCCATGAAGTACGGCTCAGGCACTGCGGCGAGGACGTCGAGGTGGAGGGCATTATCTCCATCAAGACCGGCGGGTGCCCGGAGGACTGCCACTTCTGCAGCCAGTCCGGCCTGTTCGACTCCCCCGTCCGCGGCGTCTGGCTCGACATCCCCGCACTGGTCAAGGCAGCGAAGGAGACCGCGGCGACCGGAGCCACCGAGTTCTGCATCGTCGCCGCCGTCCGCGGCCCCGACATCAAGCTCATGAACCAGATCAAGTTCGCGATCGACCGCATCAACGAAGAGGTCGACATCAACATCGCGTGCTCGCTGGGGATGCTCACCCAGCGCCAGGTGGACCAGCTCGCCGAGTGGGGCGTGCACCGGTACAACCACAACCTGGAAACTGCCCGCAGCTATTTCCCCGAAGTCGTCACCACGCACAGCTACGAGGAACGGCTGGAGACCTGCAACATGGTCAAGGCCGCCGGCATGGAACTGTGCTGCGGCGCCCTCATCGGCATGGGCGAAACCCTCGAACAGCGCGCTGAACTCGCCGCGCAGCTCGCCGCCCTTGAGCCCCACGAGGTCCCGCTGAACTTCCTCAACCCCCGGCCCGGCACCCCGCTGGAAAACCAGGGCATCATGGACGGCAGGGACGCCCTCCGTGCCATTGCCGCATTCCGCCTCGCCATGCCGCGCACCGTGCTGCGCTACGCCGGCGGCCGCGAGCTCACCCTCGGCGACCTCGGCACCCGCGACGGCCTGCTCGGCGGCATCAACGCCGTAATCGTCGGCAACTACCTCACCACGCTGGGACGCCCTGCGACGGCCGATCTGAACCTGCTGGTCGAGCTGAACATGCCCATCAAGGAACTCCAGAAGACGCTGTGAACGAGGTTTCTGCACGCCCAACCAGCGGACCAGGTTTCGGCGGCGCGGCCTTTTGCGGGCACTGCGGCGGGACGTACGACGGCGCCAGCGGGCGGCCGTCGTCCGCCCACCTGGAGTGCCGGCAACGGCTGGCGATGGAACCGCCGCGCTACTGCGCCGCCTGCCGGCGCCGGATGAAGGTCCAGGTGACGCCGCTGGGCTGGTCCGCCGAATGTTCCCGGCACGGGGTGCTGGTCCCGTGAGGCAGGATGCGGTACAGCCGGGCCTCATCCAGCGGGACCGCGCAAGGCTGTGGCACCCGTACGCGCCGGCGTCCGCGGACCTTCCGCTGTGGGAGGTGGAGGCGGCCAGGGGCGTGCGGCTGCGCCTGCGCGGCGAAGACGGGGCCCGGCACGAGGTGATCGATGCGATGTCCTCGTGGTGGTCGGTGATCCATGGTTACCGCAATCCGGTCCTCGATGCCGCGGCCACCGCGCAGCTGGCGGCGTTCAGCCACGTGATGTTCGGCGGGCTCACGCACGCCCCGGCGGTGGAACTGGCCGAGCGGCTCGTGGCCATGGCCCCTGCCGCCCCCGGCCGGCCTGGGCCCGAGCGGGTCTTCCTCGCGGACTCGGGCTCGGTCTCCGTCGAGGTGGCGCTCAAGCTGGCGGTGCAGTACCAGACCGCGCGCGGCCGGCCCCGGCGGCAGCGGTTCCTCAGCCTCCGTGGGGGCTACCACGGCGATACTTTCGCAGCCATGGGGGTCTGCGATCCGGTGGACGGCATGCACACGGCCTTCCCGGGACTGCTGGCCGGCAACATCTTTGCGCCGCGCCCGCCGGCGGCGGCGTCGGCAACACCGGAAACGGCACAGGCGTGGGCAGCCGTCGTCGCAGAACTCGCGGCGGCGCACTCGGCGGAGCTGGCCGCGATCGTCGTCGAGCCGGTGCTGCAGGGAGCCGGCGGCATGCACGCGTACCCGGCCGAATGCCTGGCCCTGCTCCGGGAGGTGGCCGACCGGCACGGGCTGCTGCTCATCTTCGATGAGATCGCAACCGGCTTTGGCCGCACGGGCGAGCTGTTCGCGGCCGACCATGCCGGCGTCGTGCCCGACATCATGTGCGTGGGCAAGGCCCTGACCGGCGGATACCTGACCCTCGCCGCCATGCTCTGCACGGCCGAGGTCGCGACCGCCGTGTCCGGCGGACAGGCCGGTGCCCTGCTGCACGGCCCCACGTTCATGGGCAACCCGCTGGCGTGCGCCGTGGCCAACGCCAGCCTCGGCATCATTGAGACCGGCGGGTGGCGGGCCGACGTCGCCCGGGTCGGCACCGGCCTGGCCACCGGACTGGCGTCCGCGCTGGAACTGGAAGCCGTCCGGGAAGTCCGCACCATCGGCGCCGTCGGTGTCATTGAGCTGCACGACGCCGTCGACGTCACCGCCGTCACCGCGGCAGCCATCCGCCACGGCGTCTGGGTGCGCCCGTTCCGGAACCTCGTGTACACGATGCCGCCGTATGTCAGCACGACCGCGGACACTGAACAAATCACCGCAGGCATGGTGGCCGCGGTGGCCGAAGTCCATGAAGCCCGGGCGCACGAACGCGTCCCCGCCCGCTCCGGAAGTGTCTCATGAGCACCTCGATGGTCCAGTGGCTCGAGCGGCAGGCAGCCGTCCGGGAACGCCGCGGTCAGGTCCGCCGCCCGCTCCCCCGTGCCGCTGGCGAAAAGTTCATCGACCTGGCCAGCAACGACTACCTGGGACTTTCCGCGGACCCGCGGGTTGCGGGGGCGGCGGCCGAGGCCGCGGCGCGGTGGGGCGCCGGCGCCACGTCATCGCGCCTGGTCGCCGGGACAACGCAGCTCCACCTGGACCTCGAGCAGGAACTGGCCGCGCTGGCCGGGATGGATGCGGCGCTGGTGTTCTCCTCCGGGTATCTGGCCAACATCGGTGTACTCACGGCGCTGGGCGGTCCGGGAACCCTGATCGTGGCGGACGAGCACTGCCACGCCTCGATGATCGACGGCTTCCGTCTCAGCCGGTCCCGCACGCAGTCGTTCACGCACAACAGCGTTGCGGAAGCCGGCCGCCTGCTCGCCGGCCGTGCGCTTCCCGGCCACTCAGAGCCGCGGGCGATCATCGCCGTCGAATCCGTCTACAGCGTCCTCGGCGACGAGGCGCCGCTCCAGGACCTGCTGGCGCTGGCCGAGCAGCACGACGCCATGCTCCTGATCGACGAGGCGCACAGCCTCGGCGTCACAGGTACCGGCAGTTTCCTGGGCCGTGGCTCGGTAGCCGGGACCGCCCTGGCAGGGCATCCGAACGTGATTGTGACGGCCACGCTGTCGAAGGCGCTGGGCAGCCAGGGCGGCGCCGTCCTGGGATCACCGCTGCTTCGTGAACACTTGCTGAACCGGGCCCGCAGCTTCATCTTCGACACCGGCCTGGCACCGGCATCCGCCGCCGCCGCCCTCACCGCAGCGCGAATCATCAGGGACGAGCCATGGCGGGCGGCTTCCGTCCGGGGCAACGCGGGCTTGCTGACGGCAGGGCTTGCGCCGGCCGTGGCCCGTTTTGGCGCCGCCCCGGAGCACCCAGCCGGTGCCGTCCATTCCATTCCCATGCCATCGGCGGAATCGGTCCAGGCTGTCGCCGAAGCCGCGCGGCGGGCCGGCGTCCGGGTGGGCTGCTTCCGGCCGCCGTCCGTTCCGGACGGGATCTCCCGGCTGCGGCTCACGGCCCGCGCCACGCTCACGCCCGAAGAAATCGAAGACAGCTGCGCAGTGCTGCGCGGCATTTTGGAGGAACTTCCATGAATCTCTCCCCTGTCGTTCTGGTCACCGGAACGGACACCGGCGTCGGCAAAACCATCACGACGGCGGCCCTCGCCGCCGTCCTCCACGAAAGGGGCCGCAGGGTGGCGGTTTACAAGCCGTGCCAGTCGGGTGCCGCCGACGGGGACTCCGACGCGGCTGAGGTTGTCCGGCTCGCCGGCGTGTGCGCTGAAGCCGGCGTTGTCCTGCAGCAGCCTATGGCGCCCGTCGCGGCTGCCGCCATCGACGGGACGCCCCTGCCCGCGCTGGCTGCGCACGCGGAGCGGATCCGCCATCTCACGGCAGCCCACGACCACGTCCTGGTGGAGGGCGCCGGGGGCGTCCTCGTGGAACTGGACTCCGTCGGCGGGACCCTGGCGGACCTCGGGTCGCTGCTCTGTGCGGCGTTTGTGCTTGTCGCCAGGCCGGGCCTTGGCACGCTGAACCACACCGCCCTGACCCTCGAGGCTCTGGCCGCCCGCGGACTGGACGTGCTCGGCGTCGTGCTCGGAAGCTGGCCCGTCAGCCCCGACGCGGTGCACCACAGCAACCGCCAGGCCCTCGGTGCGCTGCCCGTTCCGCTCATCGGGACACTTCCGGAACGGGCCTCCGAACTGTCCCCGGCGGATTTCCGTGCCGGGGCAGCAGCCTGGCTGAACGGACTGGCCGCATGATGCCGGCCTCCATGGCTACCATGACCGCCGCGGCTGACGCCGGCGACGCCGCCAAGTGCCCGTACTTCGTGGTCCGCGACCCGGAGGCGGTCCGCGATGTCCTGCACCGGCCGGCCGACTTCAGCCCGGCCAACGCACTGGTGGCAGTGACCCCGCTGGAGGGACCCGCGCTGCGCGTGCTGCAGCGCGCAGGCTTTGCGCTGCCGCCGGTGCTTGCCAGCAACGACACCGGAACGCACGGCGGCATCCGCAAGGTGGTGGCGGGTTTCTTCACGCCCGCCACCGTTGCCGCCATGGAGCCGCGTATCCGGGAGCTGGCCCGGGAGGCTGCGGTGAAAGCCGGCGAACAGCTCGCCCGGACCGGCACGGTGGACCTGGTGCAGGCGGTGGCCGCGTTTCCGCCCGCCGTCGTGATGCTTGAACTCCTCGGGCTCCCGGTGCGGGACCTTGCGGACCTCAAGCGCTGGGGGCTGGACTCGATGGAGCTGTTCTGGGGCTGGCCCGGCGCGGAGCGGCAACTGGAGCTGGCCCACAGCGCGGCGGAGTTCTACATCTGGCTGCGACGGCTGGTGGCCGAATCAATGGCGGCGCCGGGCCGGAACCTGTTCAAGGCACTGGCCGAACACGGCCTGTCGAGGACCGAGATGTCCTCGCTCGGCTACTTCCTGCTGATCGCCGGCCAGGAGACCACCACCCAGCTCATCAGCACCACGCTGTTCCGGCTGCTCGAAGGCGGCGAGCCCGTGGGCTGGAAGGAAGCCGCCTCGGATGCCGGTGCCCGGTCAGTGGTCCGGCACGTGCTCGCCACCGAGTCATCCGTTCCCACCTGGCGCCGTGTTGCGGCCCACGACACGAACCTGGGCGGTGATTTGATCCCGGCCGGGACCGAACTGCTCCTGGAGCTGTCCGGCAACCGCATTACGGCGAACCCGAACCACATTACAGCGCGCCACGGACCCGAAACCCCGCTGCCACCGGACGCCGGGCGCGGGCATTCCGCCGGCCTCGTTTTCGGGTCGGGCATTCACCGCTGCCTGGGTGCCAAGCTCGCGGAACTGGAGGCCGCCGTCATCGTCCGGGAAGCGGCTGCCGCGCTTCCCGGGATCCGGCTGCATGACCCGGACCCAGCCTGGATCCGGCTTCTGTCCTTCCAGGCACCCCGGACGGTGACGGTGGTTGCCGGGCAAGGTTGACGGCAGAACCTGAGTCCCGGCCGTGGCCGCAGCTGCGCTGCCACGGCCGGCGTGCACTGCCCCTGGCTGGGACTAGGCGCGCAGGTGCACAGGCAATTTTGTGGCCTTCTCTATGTCGCCGGCAGTGACCTCAATCAGCTGGTGCGACAGGTCGGCCAGTGCGCGGGCGGTCGCCAGTTCATCCCCGATTTCGGGGACATCGGAATCTGCCGGATTCAGCCTGGCCATTCCGATGCCTTCCAGTTCCGGCCGGTCCCCGGCCCGCAACCGCGCAGTGGCCCGCGTTTGGCCATCATGTTCGTCGAGAGTGATGTTTACCGACCAGCTTTTTTCCTGCATTTTTGGTCGCCTCCTCCATCCAGATTCCACGATGCCAAGGCCGCGTCGGGCCGTCAAGGGTGCGAAATTTGGACCCGCTGCGTGTGTGAGGGTGTGGACCCAATTTCGTGGCCCTCGCTGATAATGCGCCGGGTGGGGTCGGGGCGGTCGGCCGCCGCCGAGCCCATCAGGAACAACGTGGCATGTACATTGTGCTTTTCGGCACGACGAGGATCTTGGGCGTCCGGACCGGATGCGGGCCGTCGTCGAACGTCACCGCCAGGGTGCGGTTCGGCAGGGCTACGGTGCGGACGCTTCCTCCTTCCGCGGACTTGCCTGGCTCAGCCGGTACCGGCGCCCGGCGGCCCGTTGAGCACCGTGGGAACGTACTCGAGCAGCTGAAGCCGGCCGTCAAAGGTGCGGCTGTCCACCATTTCAAGTGCGACATCCGGATAGCCGTCGTAGATCCGCTCGCGGCCCGTGCGGCCGGTAATCACCGGGAAAACGACCAGCCGGAACCGGTCCACGAGGCCCGCGGTCAGCAGCGACCGGCAGAGGCTGAGGCTGCCGAGGGTGCTCAGCGGCCCGGCGGACGTCCGCTTCATCTGCTTCACGGCGTCTACTGCGTCCCCGGCAACCAGCTCTGAGTTGGGCCAGGTGAGAGGCGCCTGCAGGGTGGAGGAGAAGACCACCTTCGGCACGGCGGCAAGGCCGGTCAGGGCAGCCCCTTCGTCCCGGGAAAACCCTGACTCCCGGGCCTGGGCTTCCTCGGACATGCTGGACATCACCCGGTAGGTGTTCGCCCCCAGGAGGAATGTGTACCCCTTCTCCCCCTCCTGCTCGAGCCAGGCCAGGTATTCGGGCCCTTCCAGCCCCCACCAGCCGGGCCACCCTTCAGCCGAGGCGTACCCGTCCAGGGAGATGATCAGGTCCACCAGCAGCTCCGCCGGCTTCCCGGAAGCTGTCCCGTCCATGTCCGTCTCCCCGTTCTGCTCGACGTTCTGCCCGACGTTCTGGCCGGCGCTGCAGGCCGCCGCTGCGCTGCGGCTCCGACACCGGTGCGGGCAATGCTATCCGGGGGGCAGCCGGCCACTCAAGAGCCGGGCGACGCGCCGCCCGTGGGGTGCGGCGCGGCCGCGTGCTGTGCCCGGCCGTGCGGAAAGACCTCTGGAAACTGCTGCCGGAAGGTGCCAAGGTGAAGCAGTGCAGGGTCCCGCACTCAAGCAACGGAGGATGTCATGAACCTCGACGACTTGGTCTTCCATCCCTGGACTGTGCAGGGACCCCGCGATGTGCCCACACTGATCGGCGGCTCCGGAAGCCACGTCTTCGACGCCGATGGTCGGCGGTACCTGGACTTCAGCTCGCAGCTGGTTTTCACCAACCTCGGCCACCAGCACCCCCGCATCGTCGCCGCGATCAAGGAGCAGGCCGACCGCCTGTGCGCACTCGCACCCGGCAACGCGTCCGATGTGCGGGGCGAAGCAGCCCGCCTGATTGTCGAGGTCGCGCCGGAGCACCTCGGGCACGTGCTGTTCACCACCGGCGGGACCGAGGCGATCGAGCATGCGGTGCGGATGGCGCGTCTTTACACCGGACGGCACAAGGTGCTCGCGGCGTACCGCTCCTACCATGGCTCGACAACCACTTCGATCCACCTCACGGGCGACCCCCGCCGCTGGGGCTCTGACACTGGCACAGCCGGCGCCGTGCACTTCTTTGGGCCGTTCCTCTACCGGTCTGTCTTCGGAGCAGAAACCCTCGAGGAGGAATCGGAGCGGGCGTTGGCCCATCTCGAGCAGGTAATCCTCCTCGAGGGACCGTCGACGATCGCCGGCCTGGTCCTGGAATCCGTCGTCGGCAGTTCGGGCGTCATCGTGCCGCCACCCGGCTACCTGCGCGGAGTCCGCGAATTGTGCACCCGCCACGGCATCGTCTACATCGCCGACGAGGTGATGGTTGGTTTCTGCCGCACGGGTGCCTGGTTCGGCGTGGACCACGAAAGCGTCGCACCGGACCTGATGGCGTTCGCGAAAGGCGTCAACTCCGGATACGTCCCGCTGGGCGGGGTCCTGGTCAGCGACGCGATCTATGAGCTGTTCACCCGGCGCCCCTACCCGGCAGGCCTGACGTACAGCGGCCACCCACTGGCCTGCGCAGCGGCCGTCGGCGCCATCAACGCAATGCACGCCGAAGGCACCGCCGCAGCAGCCGCCCGCCTCGGCACCGGTGTCCTGGGGCCAGGGCTCAGGAAGCTGGCCGCGAAGCACGCGTCCGTCGGGGATGTGCGGGGCATCGGCGGCCTCTGGACCCTGGAGCTGGTCCGCAACCGGCAGACGAAGGAACCGCTGGTGCCCGCCGGGGCCAAGGGCCCGGACAACGCGCCGATGGCCGCCGTCGCCAAGGCCTGCCTGGACCGGGGGCTATTGCCGCTGGTCCAGGGCAACCGCCTCAACGTGGCGCCCCCGCTGAATATTACGGACGCAGATGCGGCAGCAGGGCTGGCCATCCTGGACGACGCCCTGTCTGTCACTGATGCTGACCTGAACTAGAACTTGAAAGCAGCAGTCCGCCGGCCGCTTCAGGACACCACGCGGTAGGTCACATGCGTGGCCAGGCTCGCTGCCCGCGACCTGACCTGCTCGAGTTTCAGCGGCGGGACGCCGTCGAACAGGCGCGTGCCTGCACCGAATGTGAGCGGTGCAATGTGCACGCGCAACTCGTCGATCAGCCCGGCGGCAAGGTACTGGTTGATGGTGGCAGCGCCGCCGCCGATCGCAACATCGCCGTCCCCTGCCGCCGCCCGTGCCTGCGCCAGCGCCGCTTCGATGCCGTCGGTCACGAAGTGGAAGGTGGTGCCTCCCGCCATCGGCTGCGGGTCGCGGGGATGGTGCGTGAGCACGAAGACCGGCGCGTGGAACGGCGGATCGTCGCCCCACCAGCCGTTCCACTGCCGGTCCCATTCACCGCGCACCGGGCCAAACATGTTCCGTCCCATGATGAAGGCTTTGGCGGCGACAATCTGCTCGATCTCCGCGCGGTTCTCGTCGGGTGTTTTGAACATCCAGGCGTGGAGCGCGCCTCCGGTGCCGTCACCGCCGTCGTCGCCGAACGGGCGCTCCTCTGTCTGGTTGAGCCCGGCAGAGTATCCGTCCACGGTGACCGTGATATCGCAGACCACCCGGCCTGTGTGTTCCGTCATTGCTGTCCTCCTCGCAGCGACCGTTGTCGCTTCGCGGTGAGCCTGCCTGCAAGCATCAGCATAGGACCTTCCGCATGAGAAGACCCTCACACGCTTCTCATGGCGGTCTCAGGTCCTGGTGCCACCATGAAGGTGTCGAAGGCGATGAAGTCATCTGGGCCTTCCCCGGCCCGGGCATCGGGACAGTCGGGACAGAAAAATGCTGAAAGCCCTGGATAGGATCCACCACCAAGCCGAGCCGGCCGCGGCGTCGTTCCTTTTCGATCAGGTTGCGGCGCTGCTCTGCTACGACCCCAGCGTGCGGTCAGGCGAACAGGATGCCTCGAGCGCCATGAGTGCCGCCGCGGGGCAGGTCTGGTCGGTGCTTGGCGACCGGAAGCTGTTCGACAGGCCGGCAGTGGACGAGCTCCGTGCGGAACTTGCATGGCTGACCGAGGCTCTGGGCCCGCTCAGCCACTCCGCACCTGCGCACTCCGCGTCTGGAGGCCACAGTGCTCCATGGAATGAGCCGGATTATGAATCGGCTTACGACACAGCCCTCTCCGCCCTTGAATCCGAGCGGTACTTCCGGCTGGTGGCCGACCTCCAGCAGTTTTGTTCCACTCCCCCGGTCAGGCAGCCGCGGCGCCGGCACCTGTACATGGGATGACGCCGGAGCCCCGCGAGGCAACGGATCCCGCCGGCCAGGACGTATGATTCTTCCCCGGTGGGTTTCTCCTTCCCGGAACGGCCCGGAGCAGGGCCGACCCGAGGGAGGGAAACAGTGATGGGCACATGACCGCGGAGCGTACGCCGAACGGAAAGGCACAGCGGAGCGATGTCCTGCTCCGGATCGGACGCTGGCTTGGCGATGAGACCGGTGACCGCACCCGGCCCGTCATTCTGGCGGTCGTGCTGGTACTGGCCGCACTCGGCCTGGTCGAGGTTGCCTCCGCGTCCTCGGTGGAGTCCGTGGCCGCCGGGAAGAACCCCTACGACCTGCCGTTGAAGCAGGCAATGTGGACCGCGGCCGGGATAGCCATCATGTTCGTCCTGGCCCGTCTCAAGGCGCAGCATATTCGCTGGCTCGCCTGGCCGCTCCTGGGTTCGGCCCTCATAGCCCTTGGCCTGGTGTTCACGCCATTGGGAATGACCGTCAACGGAAACCGCAACTGGCTGGGCTTCGGCGGGTTCACCGTCCAGCCCTCGGAGTTCGCCAAGCTCGCGCTCATCGTCTGGGCGGCGGCAGTGCTGACCCGGAAGCAGGGTTTGCTTCACGAGTCGAAGCACGCCGTAGTCCCCTTGCTCGTGCCGGGCGGCGTGCTCATCATCGGGCTGGTGGCCCTCGGCCACGACCTCGGCACCAGCCTCATCATCATGATGATCATTGCCGCCGCCATGTTCTACGGCGGTGTGCGGATGAAGGTGTTCGCCGTCGCAGGCCTTGTTGCCGCCGCCGGCGCCCTCGTCCTGGCAGCCACCAGCGGCAACCGGGTATCCCGTATTTCATCATGGCTCGGTGCGGGTTCGCCGGATGATGCCCAGGGCGTCGGCTACCAGGCGCTCCACGGGCAATATGCCCTGGCTTCGGGCGGCTGGTTCGGAGTGGGGCTGGGGCAGAGCCGGCAAAAATGGAACTGGATCCCCGAGGCCCACAACGACTTTATTTTCACCATCCTCGGCGAAGAACTCGGCCTCGCCGGAACCCTTCTGGTCCTGGGATTGTTCACGGTGCTTGCCATCGCCGTTTTCAAGGTCATCGCGCGGACCCAGGACACGTTCGCGCGTATTGTCGCCTCCAGCGTGATCACCTGGATCATCGGCCAGGCCGTGGTGAACATCGCCATGGTCACCAGCCTCCTGCCCGTCATCGGTGTGCCGCTGCCGTTCATCTCCTACGGGGGTTCCGCGATGGTCTCCTCGCTGGCCGGCGTCGGCGTGATCCTGGCTGTCACCCGCCCGCAGCCTGCCCAGGCGGCTCCGTCGAAGACCCGGCAGGTGGCAGCGCGCCGGGGCTGACGGCTGCCTAGTCCTGCGCGGACGCCGCGTCCGCCTTGGCCACCGCGCCCTGGGCGGCGGTGCCCTTGTTGTCTGCTGCGGGCATCGCGACGACGGCAATGACGGTGAGCAGGGCACTGGCCAGAACGGCGAGGAATACGGCGGCGGACGCCGACACGACGGTCCGCGGATCGGATGCGCCGCCTGGGGCGCCGGCGTAAATCGCGTTGGCCACGGCCCCGAATACGGCGACGCCGATGGAACTGCCGATCGAACGCGCAAAGAGATTGGTGCCGGTGACAACTCCGCGCTCGTTCCATTCCACGCTTGACTGGGCGGCTATGAGGCTCGGGGTCGCCACCAGCCCCAGTCCAAGTCCGACGACGAAACAGCCTGCCGCTGCCACCAGGACGTTGGGCGCGGTGGCATTGAGCGCAAGAACCGCTGTTCCCGCGACCGTGACCGTGACACCAATCAGGGCTGTCCTGCGAAAGCCGATCCGCAGATAGAAGCGGCCCGCCTGGGAGGCACTGATCGGCCAGCCGATGGTCAGCGCCGCCAGGGCAAGCCCGGCCATAATCGGGGAGGTCGAGAGGGAACCTTCGAGGAAGGTGGGGACGTAGGAGGTAAGGCCAAGCATGACCGCACCGACGCCGAAGGAGATCATGGCCGTTGTTGCCAGCAGCCGGCGGGAGACGACCCACGGCGGCAGGACCGGCTCCGCGGCCCGCCGCTCCACGAGAACGAACACTGCGAACAGGAGGGCACCGACGGCGAAGACAGCGATACTGGCCGAAGAATTCCAGGCCCACGCCTGGCCGCCCTCGAGGGCGCCGAGAATGAGCAGGCTCAGCGAGACTGTCAGCAGGGTCGCGCCCAAGTAGTCGATCCGGTGTTTCGTGCGCCCAATGTTCTCGTGGAACGACCGGATCAGCATCCACCCCGCGAGCAGGCAAAGCGGGATGTTCACGAGGAAAATTCCGCGCCAGATGCCCAGCGAGGCGAACACACCCCCGAGCGTCGGGCCCACCACGGACGACACCGCCCACACGCTGGCGAGGTAGCCTTGCACCTTTGCCCGCTCGGCGAGCGTGTAGATGTCGCCGGCGATGGTGATCGCCACCGGCTGGACTGCGCCGGCGCCGAGACCCTGCAGCACCCGGAAGGCAATCAGGGCGGGCATGCTCCACGCCACGCCGCAAAGGATGGAGCCCAGCAGGAAAAGGCCGATGCCGCTGAGGATGATTGGCTTACGGCCGACGACGTCAGACAGTTTTGCGTAGACCGGCACAGAGACAGCCTGGGCCAGCAGGTAGGCCGAGAAAAGCCACGGAAAGGACGCAAAGCCGCCCACGTCGTCAACGATGGACGGCACCGCCGTGGCCACGATCGTCGAATCGATCGCCACCAGACCGGTGGAGAGCATCAGGGCTATCAGGATGGGTCCGCGCCTGGACCGGAACCCGACTCCTTCGGCAGCCGTCGTCGTCATTGGCCTCAAATCCGTTGTTATCCACGGCACGTTTCGTGCCCCGAGACCCCGTCTGGCCCCAAGGGGATAACTGCGCCAGCCGCCGAAATAGTCCCGGCAGGACTGTGCCAGACAAGCCGGGTCACGGGTGTGCTTCCAGGCGGGACAAGCCTTTAGGAAAACTTGGATAAAACATGTTCGAATCTGGCCCGTTGCCTGACCAATTCTTGAGCCTGACCGGGCAAAGTCACTCATGGCGAAGCAAATGCCTCAGGCGAAGGAAGGGCAGTGCCATGAACACCAGGGCAGTACTCGCAAGTCAGCACACCGGCAGCCACTGGACCGCGGACGACGTAAGGGACAAGCTTGGGCAGGAAGTGGCATCGGATCCTGCCCTGGCCGATTTCCTGGCGGCAGCCCCTGACATGGCGCGCGCCCTCAAGGCTGTCCTGAACCTGGACCTCGGCGAGCTGGCCGAGCGGCTGGTACGGGCGGAGATCAGCGCCATTCTCCACTGAAGCCATCTCCGCTGAGGCCGTTGTTCGCAGCCTGGGCCCCGCCGGGCGAGGAGGTTGCAACCTGCCAGGCCCCGCGGTGTCCGCGGGGCCCGGCGCGGTGAGCGGTCAGGCGTTGAAGATCACGAAGAACTTCCGGATGCGCTCCTGGATTTCCCAGGTCCCCTTCCACCCGATGGGGAAGAAGCCGGCGGTTCCAGCCTCCAGAGTGACCGGTTCGCCGCCGTCTTCGGTGGCCACCATGCGCCCTTCAAGGACGTGGATTACCTCGCCGCGCTCCAGGAATTCCCAGCGGGAGAGGCCCGGCTCGGCCTCCCAGACACCGGAAAGGATGCGCGAGTCCTCGCTCGTGAAGGGAATGGCAATGCGCGTGGGAATCTCGTCGCCCAGCACCTCCGCCAGCGGAGGGCCGAGCGGCGCTTCGTCCAGTTTCCCGTTGAAAAGTTCCGTGGGCTGGAAGGTTGTGCTCATTGGATGTACCTTTCTAATGCTGTATGCCGCTGATAAGTCGCTTCCCTCCCCCAAAGGGTGGGCCTGACATCCATCGTCCAGCGTTTCTCGACGGCATAAAACACTCATTCGGGACAGTTTTGACTATCCTTTTGGGTCGGCTAGAGCAGCACCCCCCTGTTGCCCCGCCCACGGCGGGCCTTGGGAGCGTCAGACCTTCGCTTCGGCGGCCATGCTCAGCAGGTCAATGCCGTGCATGGCGTCGGCGGCCCGGACGAGGGCCAGGTGTGAGAACGCCTGCGGGTAGTTGCCGGCCATCCGCGCCGCCGTCGTGTCGTACTCCTCGCTGAGGAGGCCAAGTTCGTTGGCGAAACCCACCAGCCTGTCCATGAGGTTTTTCGCCTCCGACATCCGGCCCGTGCGTGCGTACTGCTCAACCAGCCAAAACGAACATGCCAGGAACGGGTGTTCGCCGGGGTCGAGTCCGTCCACACCGGTCTCCGTCCGGTATCGCAGCAGCAGGCCGTCTTCGGTGAGGAGCTCCTCCTCCAGCCGTGCAACGGTTCCGAGCATGCGCTCGTCGTTGTAGGGAAGGAACCCCACCTGGGGCATCACCAGCAGGGCGGCGTCGGTTTGCTGTCCGCCGTAAGTCTGCGTGAAGGAATTCAGGCGGGGGTCGAATCCTTCCCGAAGGATTTCGTCGCGCAGCCGCTCGCGCAGCTGCTCCCAGTGGTCAGCCGGTCCGTCGAGGCCGTGATTCCTGACCGCGCGGATGCCGCAGTCAAAGGCAGCCCACATCATGACCCGCGAGTGCGTGAAGAATTGCGGGTCCCCGCGCATTTCCCAGAGCCCGAAGTCCTTGTCCTCGATGTGCTTTTCAACGAACCCGAGCAGAATCTGCTGCAGCGCCCAGGAGAAGTGGTCTTCCTTTCCTCCGGCCAGGCGGAGTCTTTCGAGTGCCACCATGACTTCCCCCACGACGTCGGCCTGGAACTGCGCCACGGCAGCGTTTCCAATGCGGACGGGCCTGGAGTCCTGATAGCCGGGCAGGTGCTCAAGGACGCGCTCCGGCAATTCGCGCTCGCCGCCAATGCCGTACATGATCTGCAGATCTTCCGGGTCGCCGGCAAGTGCGCGGAGCAGCCAGTTCCGCCAATGCAGGGCCTCGGTTTCATAGCCGTGCGTCAGCATGGATTCCAGCGTCAAGGCAGCGTCCCGCAGCCAGCAGAACCGGTAGTCCCAGTTCCGCGGCCCGCCAAACTCTTCCGGCAAGGACGTGGTGGGGGCTGCGACGATGCCACCGGTCTCGTAGTTCGTCAGCGCCCGAAGAACCAGCAGGGAACGCTTCACCGCGCCCCCGTACGGACCGTCCGAACGGCAGTGGCTCGCCCACCGCGTCCAGTAATCGATCGCCAGTTCCAGCGCAGCATCGAAATCCACCGCCGGAGGAACGGGCCGGTGCGAAGGAAACCATGTCAGTTCAAAGTCGACAACCTGTCCCTTGGCCACCTCGAACCCGCCCGAGTGCCCATGGGCCTGCGCCTCAGGCAAATGCGGTCCCCGCAGCGCGACGGCATCCGGTCCGGCCATGGCCAAAAGCACCGTTCCACCGCCAGCGGCGCCATCCTGGATCCGCCTGCTCCACGGCACCACGGTGCCGTACCCCAGGCGGATGATCAGCTCCTGGAACATCTCGACGCGCCCCTCCAGCCCGGTGACCCGGCGCAGGACTGACGAGCCCGTGTGCCCCACCGGCATGAAGTCCGTGACCCGGACCTGTCCGGCCGGCGTCCGCCAGACTGTTTCCAGCACGAATGTCGAATCGACGTACTGCCACCCCGCAACGACTGCCTCAGCATGCCGGGGAGCCAGGACCCAGCGGCCGTGGTTCTCGATTCCAAGCAGGGAACTGAACAGCGACGGCGAGTCGAACCGGGGGAAGCAGAGCCAGTCAAGGCTCCCCGACCGGGAAATCAGGGGCCCAGTTTGGAGGTCCGACAGCAGTGCGTAGTCCTCAATGGGAGCGGCCATGGCTTTACTAAAGCACAACTGGCTTCTCCACGTCAGGCGGGAAGCGGAAATAGTCCCGGCTCTGTGACTTGGCTGGCCGGCGGGATGCACTCGATCATGTTTCCCAATAGTCTGGCCGGGTGGATACAAGCACCGTGAACCCCGGCGAACAGCTTGGCAGGCAGTCGCGCATTCTCGAAGCCGTACTGGACCTCCTCTCGCGCCACGGCATCTCCGGTGTCAACATGCGCGCCGTGGCGCGCGAGGCCGGTGTCGCGCTGGGCCTGGTCAATTACTACTACGAAGACAAGTCAAGCCTGATCCGCGCCGCCCTGCACCGGATGGACGAGCACGACCTGATGCTGGTGGCGCCCGATCCGGCCTCGCCCCCCGACGAACAGCTCCGCAAAGCCCTCAAGCGGGTTGCGGCCGCGGATCTCCTGACCACCCGCTACCTGTCGCTGCGCCTGCACCTTTGGGCCCTCGCCCAGGCCGACGAAGACTTCGCCCTGATCAATGCGGCTGCGTTCGACCGGTACCTGGACGGGCTCGCTGCACTGATCGGAAACGCCAAACCTGAACTTTCCCGGGATGCATGCAGGCAGCGCGCCGACGACATCGTCGTCATTCAAAACGGCATGTGGCTGACCGCGCTCCTCGGCATAGACAACGCGGCGATCCAAAGGAGCATCGCCCGCACGGAGCAGATCGCCTTCGCCCCCGCGGAATAGCGCCCGCCCGGGCTACAGGAACACCAGCCGGACGGGCCGCCGGCCACTTATGAGCTCTTCCTCCTGAGTTCCTGCTGCCCCCAGCCGGGGCTTTCGTTGACCCTTCGCTCCAGGTCGATCCAGAAAAAGTTGAACATTTGTTCATGCGAACCCTTGAACACTTGTTCAAGCTCTACTAATCTGCATATATGACCCACGCCACACCCCAGCGGAAAGTGGCCGGCAGATCCATCCGACCCGTCGAAGACGCCCCGCCCAACGCCGAGCGGAAGACCGACTGGAAGCCCGTCGCCGTACTACTGGAGGAGACCCCATGACCGATACCGCATCCACCCTTTTCATCAATGGCTCATGGGAGGCCGCCGGATCCGGCGCTGTGCGCCACATCCGCAACCCGGCCGACGGTGAACTGGTCGCCACCGTTTCCGAAGCCGGCCGGGAAGATGCAGAGCGCGCCATCGCCGCGGCGCGTGCGGCCTTCGACTCCGGCATCTGGGCAGCGGTCCCGGCGCCCGAGCGGGGCGCCTTCCTGCTCAAGGTTGCCGCGGAACTGCGCGAACACCGCGAGAAATTCGCCCGGGCCGAGTCGCTGGACACCGGAAAGCGGATTATCGAGAGCCGGATCGACATGGACGACGTCGCCGCCTGCTTCGAGTACTTCGGCCGGCTTGCCGGGCAGCAGGCGGGCCGCATCGTCGACGCCGGGGATCCCGCCGTCGTCAGCAGGATCGCCTACGAACCGGTGGGGGTGTGCGGCCTGATCACGCCGTGGAACTATCCCCTGCTGCAGGCGGCGTGGAAGATCGCCCCCGCGCTCGCCGCCGGCTGCACCTTCGTCCTCAAGCCCTCCGAGCTGACCCCGTCCACCGCCATCCTGGCTCTGCAGCTGCTGCAGGACCTGGGCCTGCCGGACGGCGTCGCCAACCTGGTGACCGGGGCCGGCGCAGAGGCGGGGGCGCCGCTTTCGGAACACCCCGACGTCGATCTTGTCTCCTTCACCGGCGGGCTGGAGACCGGCAAGCGCATTGCAGCGGCCGCCGCCGGCACCGTCAAAAAAGTGGCACTGGAGCTCGGCGGCAAGAACCCCAACGTGGTGTTCGCCGACGCCGACTTCGACGCCGCCGTCGACAATGCACTCAACGGGGCCTTTGTGCACTCCGGACAGGTATGCTCCGCCGGCGCCCGGCTGGTGGTCGAGGAATCGATCGCGGAACGCTTCGTTGACGAGCTGGTCCGCCGCGCACAGGGCATCCGGATCGGCGGCCCCTTCGACGAGGCGGCCGAGACCGGACCGCTGATTTCCGCGGCCCACCGGGACAAGGTCCACTCCTACGTTGAGCGCGGCATTGCGGAGGGTGCACGGCTGCGCTGCGGCGGGGCGGCACCGGCCGGGCAGAAGTACGACACCGGCTTCTACTACCAGCCCACCATC
This sequence comes from Arthrobacter sp. NPDC057388, assembly GCF_042668165.1. Lineage (NCBI taxonomy): Bacteria > Bacillati > Actinomycetota > Actinomycetes > Micrococcales > Micrococcaceae > Arthrobacter > Arthrobacter sp. NPDC057388. The sequence continues at coordinate 32,478 of NZ_JBHVBL010000035.1, read as the reverse complement.
CTGGACCGCGTGCGCAGGGGAATGTCCGTCGTCGTGGACGAGGCATTTGGCCCGGTGGTGACGGTCGAGACGTTCCGGACCGAGGACGAGGCCGTGGCCACCGCCAATGACACGATCTACGGGCTGGCCGGCGCTGTCTGGACCCAGGACGCCGGCAAGGCGCAGCGCGTCGCGGGCCGGCTGCGGCACGGCACCGTCTGGATCAACGACTACCATCCTTACCTCCCCCAGGCCGAGTGGGGCGGCTTCGGCCAGTCCGGTGTCGGCCGCGAGCTCGGCCCGACTGGCCTCGCCGAGTACCAGGAAGCCAAGCACATCTACCAGAACACCAGCCCGCAGGTAACCGGCTGGTTCGCTGACCACAGCAAGGAGAACTAGATGCACACCGACAACGTCGAGAACCTCCAGGACCGGGAGTTCGACTACATCGTCATCGGCGGCGGATCCGCCGGCGCAGCTGTCGCCGCGAGGCTGAGCGAGGACCCGGGCGTGTCCGTGGCGCTGGTGGAAGCCGGCCCGGACGACCGCGGGATTCCCGAAATCCTCCAGCTCGACCGCTGGATGGAACTCCTGGAATCCGGCTACGACTGGGACTACCCGATCGAACCGCAGGAGAACGGCAACTCCTTCATGCGGCACGCCCGCGCGAAGGTCATGGGCGGCTGTTCCAGCCACAACTCCTGCATTGCCTTCTGGGCCCCGCGCGAAGATCTGGACGAATGGGAGTCCAAATACGGCGCCACCGGCTGGAACGCCGACGCCGCCTGGCCGCTGTACCAGCGGCTGGAGACCAATGAGGACGCCGGCCCGGATGCGCCGCACCACGGCGACTCAGGTCCCGTGCACCTGATGAACGTGCCCCCGGCGGACCCCGCCGGCGTCGCGCTCCTGGACGCCTGCGAACAGGCAGGCATTCCGCGGGCGAAGTTCAACACCGGCACCACCGTGGTCAACGGCGCCAACTTCTTCCAGATCAACCGGCGTGCCGACGGCACCCGCTCTTCCAGCTCGGTCTCCTACATCCACCCGATCATCGAGCGCGCGAACTTCACCCTGCTAACCGGACTGCGCGCCCGCCAGTTGGTATTCGACGCGGACAGGCGCTGCACCGGCGTCGAGGTCGTGGACTCGGCCTTCGGCCGGACGCACAGGCTCTCCGCCCGCTGCGAAGTGGTCCTGTCCACCGGAGCCATCGATTCACCGAAGCTGCTCATGCTCTCCGGCATCGGCCCCGCCGCGCACCTGGCCGAGCACGGCATCCAGGTCCTGGTCGACTCCCCCGGCGTCGGCGAGCACCTGCAGGACCACCCCGAAGGCGTGGTGCAGTTCGAGGCCAGGCAGCCAATGGTGGCGACCTCGACGCAGTGGTGGGAGATCGGCATTTTCACCCCCACGGAAGACGGCCTCGACCGCCCGGACCTGATGATGCACTACGGCTCCGTCCCGTTCGACATGAACACCCTGCGGCACGGCTACCCCACCACCGAGAACGGCTTCAGCCTTACCCCGAACGTCACCCATGCCCGCTCCCGCGGCACCGTCCGGCTGCGCAGCCGCGACTTCCGCGACAAGCCCATGGTCGACCCGCGGTATTTCACGGATCCCGAGGGCCACGACATGCGCGTCATGGTTGCCGGCATCCGCAAGGCCCGCGAAATCGCTGCCCAGCCTGCCATGGCCGACTGGACCGGGCGTGAACTGTCCCCCGGGATCGAGGCGCAGACAGACGAGGAACTCCAGGATTACATCCGCAAGACGCACAACACCGTGTACCACCCCGTGGGCACTGTCCGCATGGGCCCGGCCGACGACGTCATGTCGCCGCTCGATTCCGAACTGCGGGTGAAGGGGGTCACCGGCCTTCGCGTCGCGGACGCCTCCGTTATGCCCGAGCACGTCACAGTCAATCCCAACATCACCGTCATGATGATCGGTGAACGCTGCGCGGACCTCATCCGCGCCAGCCGCAGCGGCGAAACGGCCACGGCGGAGCTCAGCGCGGCCCTCGCCTGACCGGCGGCACGCTCCACGTCAATCGCCGGCACCCAGCGCGATTGTCATTGAACATTTGTTCATTCACGAGTCTTGAACATCTGTTCAGCATCAACTAGCCTGCTTACTATGACGCGCGCCACACACAACGGAGTCCGCGGCCGTGTCCACAAGTTTCGGCGGCTAGTCATCAGCAATGGGGGAAGACGGCCGGGCGCTGCAGCGCGGTGCCCGGCCCGTCGATTTCAGCAGTGTGATTTAATCTGCGTCCAATGGAGGCCGCGGGTTATCACCATCGTGCTTTTCTGATTTAGGAGTTCAGATGTTGGAACCCAGCAAGAGTACTGATTCGAGCGGCATGGACGAATTCGGCTATGCCCAGACCCTGGACCGGAGCATCGGCAAGTTCGCCAGCTTCGCCGCAGGCGTCAGCTACATCTCCATCCTCACCGGTGTTTTTCAACTGTTCTACTTTGGTTTCTCCATGGCCGGCCCGGCGTACGCGTGGTCCTGGCCCATCGTCTTCGTCGGCCAGCTGATGGTGGCGCTGTGCTTCGCCGAACTGGCAGGCCGCTACCCCGTCGCCGGCTCGGTCTACAACTGGGCCAAGCGGCTCGCGTCCGGCACCTCGGCGTGGCTGGCCGGCTGGCTGCTGCTGCTGTCCTCGATCATGGCGCTGGGATCCGTGGCACTGGCCCTGCAGATCACCCTGCCGCAGCTGTGGTCCGGCTTCCAGATCATCGGCGACGGCACCGGCACCTACGACTTCGCCCTCAACGGGGTTCTGCTCGCCACCATCATGATCACCATCTCCACCCTCATCAACGCGTTCGGTGTGAAGCTCATGACCCGGATCAACAGCATCGGCGTCTTCGTCGAGCTGATCGCGGCCGTGCTGCTGATCCTCGCGCTGGGCTGGCACGTGGTGCGGGGACCGGAGGTCTTCTTCGACACCGCCGGCTTCGGCGAAGGCCACGACCTGGGCTTCTTCGGCGTGTTCCTCATCGGCGCCATGGCTTCCGGCTACGTCATGTACGGCTTCGATACTGCCAGCTCCCTGGGCGAGGAAACGAAGGACCCGAAGCGGACGGCGCCCAAGGCCATCCTGCGGGCTGTCACGGCTTCCTTCCTGCTTGGCGGGCTGATCCTGCTCTTCGGCATCCTGGCCGCTCCGGATCTCACCGATCCCAAGGTGGGCGCTGCCGACGGCGGCCTGCAGCACATCGTGCTCTCGGTCCTCGGCGGACCCTTTGGCAAGGCCTTCCTCGCCTGCATCGTGGTGGCGGTAGTGGTCTGCACGCTGGCAGTCCACGCCGCGGCGATCCGCATGATGTTTGCCATGGCCCGGGACAACAACCTGCCGTTCAGCCGGCAGCTCAGCAAGGTGGATCCGGTCCGCAAGACCCCCACCGTGGCTGCGATCGTGATCGGTGTAATTGCTGTCATCCCGCTGCTGGTCAACGTCATGCAGCCGGCCATTTTCACCATTCTGTCCAGCATCAGCATCGTCCTGATCTACCTGTCCTACCTGCTGGTGACGGTTCCCCTGCTGCGCAAGCGGCTGGCCCGGAAGTGGCCGGTGCTCGATGACCGTTCGGAAGCCGGATTCAGCATGGGTAAATGGGGGCTGCCCGTGAACATCCTCGCGGTGCTGTGGGGTGGGGCCATGACGCTGAACCTGATCTGGCCGCGCCCGGAAATCTACAACTCGGTGCCGCCGTTCGAGTGGTATCTGCAGTGGGGCGGAGTCATCTTCGTCGCCGCGGTCACCGGAGGCGGTGCCCTGCTCTACCACTTCAAGATCAGGCACCAGACAGGCGTCCTCGCCGAACACGCTGCTCCGCCTGCCGCCCGGCTGGTGCCCGGCCCTGCCCCGGCTGACGCGGAGTTGTCCCCCGCCGACGTCGCCGGCGAAATCCGTGACGATCTGGCAATGAATGCCGCCGTCGCAAACAAGGGAGCGTAGGCCGCGCCGATCGCAAAAACGGGCACCCGGGTGCATCCTGCACCCGGGTGCCCCTGTTGCCCCGCAGCCAGGCACGGTATCTTGCACGGATGGACGAATATCAGGTCATCGTGGTCGGCGGCGGATTTGCCGGTATGACAGCGGCCGAGCACCTGGGCCGCAAGGGCATCCGTGTGCTCCTCATCGACGCGAACAACTATCACCAGTTCCAGCCCCTGCTGTACCAGGTGGCCGCCTCGCAGATCGGCGTATCAGCCGTGGCCCGGCCGCTGCGCTCGGTGTTCCGCGGCTCGAAAGGCGTCCGGGTCCTCACGGCGGAGGTCACGGCGGTAGATGCCGCCACCCGCACTGTCACCACAATCGACGGGTCCCGATACTCGGCGCGGATCCTGGTTCTCGCCGCCGGCGCCGTACCCAACTTCTTCAACACTCCGGGCGCCGAAGAACATGCCTATCCCCTGTACTCCGTGGCAGACGCCACGCGGCTGAGCGCTGCCCTTACCACCGTCCTGGACGAGACGGACCGTGCCCACACGGGCAATGCGGACGTGGTGGTCGTCGGCGGCGGGCCCACCGGTGTGGAGACAGCGGGTGCCCTCGCCGAGAACATCAAGTACCTGGTGCCGAAGTATTTCTCGCCGGACCTTGCGGCGCGGTGCCGGGTCCATCTGGTGGACATGGTGCCGAACGTGCTGATGGCGTTCTCCGAGAAGTCACAGGCGTACACCCGTGACCGGCTGGTGAAGCTTGGAGTTCAGCTGCACATGGGCCAGGGTGTCACCGAGGTCCGCGCCGACGCCGTGACGCTGGCGGACGGGACGGTCATACCCGCCCGGATCGTCGTGTGGGCCGGGGGCCTGAAGGCCGGGAAGATCATCGCCGAGTCGGGACTCCCGCAGGGGAAGGGCGGGCGCATCGACGTGCTGCCCGACCTGACGGCGCCCGGCGCCGAGGGCGTCTATGTCCTGGGCGACTCCGCCAACATCACCGATGCCACCGGGGCTAAACTTCCCCAGCTGGGCTCGGTTGCTGAGCAGTCCGGCAAATGGGCGGCCCGCAACATCCAGGCTGACCTTGCCGGCGGTTCGCGCCAGCCTTTCGAATACTGGGACAAGGGCTACATGGCCATGGTGGGCCGCGGCGCAGCAGTGGCCGAACTGGGTCGCAAACGCATCCAGCTGCAGGGCCCCCTGGCGTTCCTCTCATGGCTCGGTGTCCACCTTGCCCTGCTCCCCGGCACGCAGCAGAAGATCCGGGCTCTCTCGTCCTGGCTGACCGGTTATGTCACGCACAGCCCATCACACGTCGTCGTCGGACGGCCCGACTAACCGCGCGCGCTGAGCCGGCGGCGTGGCGCGCCCGGTAGTTCGCGCCCGGTAGTTTCAGAGGACGCCGGACGTGGACACGAGTTGCGCCCGGCCTTCTTCAAGCCGGTACGCCACACCGATTACGGCAGTGGAGTAATTATCCACGGCGTCATAAATCATCCGTGAACTGTCCAGCAGCCGTCGAACGGTCTGCTTGGCGTGTTCCACCACCATGTCATTGACATCGGTCTTGTCCTCACGCAGCGAGCCGAGCACCGATGGAGTGATCCGCTCCACCAGGTCGCGGATGTGGCCGTGCGGCACTTCCCCCGTTTCCACGGCCTCTTTGGCGGCCGTGACCGCGCCACAGTTGTCGTGGCCAAGGACGACGACGAGCGGGACGTGAAGTACCGAGACGGCGTACTCCAGTGAGCCGAGTACGGCATCGTCGATCACGTGCCCGGCGGTGCGGACAACGAATACGTCACCAAGACCGACGTCGAAGATGATTTCTGCCGCGAGACGCGAGTCTGCACAGCCAAAGATGACTGCGAAGGGGCTTTGACTGTTCACGAGCTCGCTGCGACGGGACGCGTTCTGGTTAGGGTGTCTGGACTCTCCCGACACAAAACGCTCATTGCCTTCCATCAGGCGCTGCCACGCGTCATACGGGCTGATTCGGTTAGTCACCCTGCTTACTTTACGGGGGGCTTCCTGCAGGGTCCCGAGCCATCACTCTCCCGCATCGGGCTAGTACCTTGTGAGACGCGTGGCGCCGTTGCGGCTGCCTTCGGCACCCCGGATCTCGGCATCACGCCCCTTCTGACCCGAAGCGCGGGGCCAGACAGGGTGCCCGCCACGTCCGCTCCCTGAAGGTTCGCAACCGCCGTCGACATCAAAGTGCCCCCGGCGTAGGCTGGCAGCATCGGCGCATGAGCCGGTGCCCTGCGTCGATACCCCAATCGATGAAGGAGGACCAATGAGTGCTGTACGTGAGTTCATGACTACGGATGCGCAGTGTATTAGGGAGAACCAGTCCCTCGTAGACGCCGCCCGGATGATGCTGGATCTGGACTGCGGATCGTTGCCGATCTGCGGTGATGACGGCCGGCTGCAGGGCATGATTACCGACCGGGACATCGTGCTCAAGTGCCTGGCCGTGGGCCGGGATCCACGCGAGATGATGGCCCGGGACCTCGCCACAGGCAAGCCCTACTGGATCGACGCAGATGCGAACGTTGACGCCGCGATCGAAATGATGGAGAAGTACCAGGTCCGGCGGCTTCCGGTTATTGCTGACCACCGGATGGTCGGCATCATCAGCCAGGGAGACATCGCACGAAACTACTCGGAAGAGCGTGTCGGGGAACTGGTGGAGCACATTTCCGAACGCAGCCGAATGCAGCCGAGCAGCTGAGAAAGTCGAGCAATACCTCAGCAAACCAGCGCCGCGGAGCACTCTCCGTGGCGCTCGTCTGTGGCATGAAGTGTGGCCTGTTTGCCTTGGCAGCCCGCTACTGGAATTCGCCTAGGCTGGCTCCATGAGTATCGAGTCTTTGACGGCCCAGTTGCGCGAGTTCGCCCAGGAGCGCGACTGGGAACAGTTCCACACGCCCAAGAACCTGGCCATGGCCCTCAGTGGCGAGGCGGGCGAGCTGGTGTCGCTCTTTCAGTGGCTGCGTGACGGGCAGGTCGGCGAATGGCTCAATGATCCAGTCAACAGGACGGCCGTGGAGCACGAGATGGCTGACGTTTTCGGGTACCTCCTGCGGCTGGCCGATGTCCTTAATGTCGACCTGGATGCAGCGCTGCGGGCCAAGATCGGCGTCAATGCGCAGAAGTACCCCGTGGAACTTGCCCGCGGCAATGCCCTGAAATATACGGTTCTGGCCGCCAGGCGTACTACAGGCAGCTGACAGCACAAGGCCTGCATGACGCGCCAACTGCAAGAGATGGGCGTCACATCGAGTGTTTGATATATTAGTTCCGTCCGCTGATATATATTAGTTCTATATGAGGTCTTCCGCGGAGGACCCACGTCAACTCGATGAGGAGTGGAACAGCATGCAGCAACTCGCGCAACGGCTCGAACGCCTGGGCACCGAAACCGCCTTCAGCGTCGCGCAGGCCGCCGCCGCCTGGAAGGCGAAGGGGAACCTGGTGTTCCCCTTCCATTTGGGCGACATCAACATCCCCACCGCGCCGAACATCGTGGAGGCGATGAACAAGGCGATCGCCGACGGCTACACGGGCTACTGCCCCGGCCCCGGCATCCCGCAACTGCGTGAGGCCCTCGCCGAGGACATCGGCTCGCGCCGCGGCATCGAGTTCTCCCCCGAGAACGTGGTGGTCATGACCGGCGGCAAGCCCGTCATCACGAAGTTCCTGCAGGCGGTCATGAACCCCGGCCAGGAAGTGCTCTACCCCAACCCCGGCTTCCCGATCTACGAATCGCAGATCGAATACCTCGGCGGCACGGCTGTGCCATACGGCTACGTGCCCACGAGCACGGGCTTCGCAATCGACATTGAGAAGATCCGCGCCTCGATCACCCCGAACACGGTCGCCATCATCTACAACGACCTGCAGAACCCCATCTCGGCCGAGTCGACCGCGGCCGAGCGTGAGGCCGTCGCGCAGCTCGCGATCGAACACGACCTCTGGGTGCTCTCCGACGAGGCCTACTTCGAGACACGCTACGAGGGCGTGTCGAGCTCGATCACCTCGATTCCGGGCATGGCCGAGCGTACGGTCATCCTCTACACGTTCAGCAAGAAGTTTGCGATGACAGGCTCACGCCTTGGCTGCGCCGTCGCCCCGCGCGAGATCGCCCAGGTCCTCAGCACGCTCAACACCAACGACGAGTCCTGCACCACGCACTACGTGCAGTGGGCCGGCATCGAAGCGCTGCGCGGCCCCCAGGATTCCGTGCAGCAGATGCTCGACATCCTGCAGACGCGCCGCGACACCGCGTGCGAGCTCGTGAACTCCATTCCCGGCATGCACGTGGCCGTGCCGCAGTCCACGTTCTACCTGTTCCCGGACGTCACCGAGGTCATGGAACGCATGGGGTACACCCAAGTTGGCGACTTCGCTTCCGACGCCCTGTACAAGACCGGCGTCTCCTTCTGCACGCGTGAGCACTTCGGCCGGCGGCTGCCCGGTGAGGACCGGCAGTACATCCGCCTCGCCTACTCGGGCATCGAAGCGGACGCTATCCGTGAGGGCCTTGGCCGCCTGCGCGAATGGATCGTGACTGCATGAGCCGCGTCGTCGTTACAGGACGGATCCCTGACGCCGCCCTTGAAAAGCTTCGCGCCGAGCACGAGGTCGACGCCTGGACCGGTCCGGAGTCGATCAGCCGTGAGGAACTCCTGCGCCGCGTCGCCGGGGCAGACGCGATTGTGAGCCTGCTGACCGAACGCGTCGACGGCGAACTGCTGGACGCCGCCGGCCCGCAGCTGAAGGTCGTCTCCAATGTCGCCGTCGGCTATGACAACATCGACGTCCCGGCCTGCACGGAACGGGGCATCGTCGCCACCAACACACCCGGCGTACTGACGGAGGCCACCGCGGACATCGCGTTCGGGCTCATCCTCATGGCAACCCGCCGCCTGGGCGAGGGCGAACGCCTCATCCGCGCCGGCCAGCCGTGGAAGTGGGGCATGTTCTTCCTGCTCGGCTCCAGCCTGCAGGGCAAGACCCTCGGCGTCGTCGGCATGGGCGGCATCGGCCAGGCGACGGCACGCCGGGCCAAGGCCTTCGGCATGGACATCGTCTACCAGTCCCGCAGCGAGATCGATCCTGCGATCGCCGCGGAACTGGGTGCCCGCCGGGTCGACCTCGACGAACTGCTGACCGTCTCGGACGTCATCTCGCTGCACTGCCCCTACGGCCCCAACACGCACCACCTCATCGGCGCGGAGCAGCTTTCAGCAATGAAGAGCTCCACCTACCTCGTCAACACCGCACGCGGACCGATCGTCGACGAAGCGGCCCTCGCGGCCGCGCTGCGCGAGGGCGTCATCGCCGGTGCGGGCCTGGACGTCTTCGAGAAAGAGCCGCAGGTCCACCCCGACCTGCTGGATCTGGAGAACGTGACACTCGTGCCGCACCTCGGCTCGGCCACCGTCGAGACGCGCACCGCCATGGCAGTCCTCGCCGCGGACAACACGCTGGCCGTGCTCCGTGGCGAGCAGCCGCCCACGCCGATCGGTTAGTCAAGACACGATCCGCGAATAACGCGTACGAGCCCCGTCCCGAAGGACGGGGCTCGTACCGTTAACGTCAGGCTCCAGATGGAAGTCCGGCCGCTCTCTGCGGTCCCGGCGGGGGCCCATAACTGTCGGCCGTCCGCCGCATCCCAGTGCAATGCCGCTGTTGGCCCGCAGCTCGAGACGGTCGATCAGTACCTGCAGCAACCAAAGTTGGCGCCGGACGGTGCGTCCGGCGCCAACGCCAATGGCGTAAC